>CAYOTH010000026.1:2000-12597 GCA_964406835.1 uncultured Oscillospiraceae bacterium | reverse complement strand
CACCGGCCTGAAGGGCGAGGGCATGTACAGCGGCGTTGACAAAAAGGTGCTTTTGTGCGTTATCAGCCGCACGGAATCGCCGCAATTGCGCTCCATCGTGGCCGACTGCGACCCGGCCGCCTTCGTCATCGCCACCGATGTTCACGAGGCGCTGGGCGAAGGCTTCCGCCCCATGGGCTAACACTTCCTTTATCGACGCATTTAGAGCGGCTCCGGACAGAGCCCTTCTAAATAGATGGCTTCCTGATTCTAATTAAGCGAAGGAGAATGGTTATGGACAAAATCAAAGTAGCTCTTATTGGCTGCGGCAACATCGCAACCAACGCCCATCTGCCGGCTTACCAGGCCAGCGCAGATCTGTGCGAAATCAAGTATTTCTGCGACCTGATCCCCGAACGCGCCGAAAAGCTGCGCGACACCTACGGCTCCGGCATTGCGCTGACCGACTATCACGAGATTCTCTCCGACCCGGAGGTCACCTGTGTTTCCGTGTGCGTCCCCAACGGCGGCCATGCCCCCATCTCTCAGGATTTCCTGCACGCCGGCAAGCATGTTCTGTGCGAAAAGCCCGCCGCGATGAACGCCGATCTGGCCCGCGATATGCAGAAGACCGCCGATGAGTGCGGCTGCATCCTCAACATCGGCGTGTGCAACCGCTTCAACACCGCCGTCGAGAAGATTCAGGAGCTGATCGAGCAGGGCGAGCTGGGCAATATCTATCACATCTATTGCTCCTTCCGTTCCTACCGCTCCATCCCCGGCCTGGGCGGCGCTTTCACCACCAAGGAGCTTTCCGGCGGCGGCTCGCTGATCGACTGGGGCGTTCACTTCCTCGATCTGATCTTCTACTGCATCGGCCAGCCCAAGATCAAGACGGTCTCCGCGGCCGCCTATTCCGTGCTGGGCAAGGACATGGAGAACTATGTTTACGAATCCATGTGGGCCGGCCCGCCCAAGTATGACGGCGTGTACGACGTGGACGACATGGTGACGGCGCTGATCCGCACCGACAAGGCCACCATCTCCGTCAACGGCGCGTGGGCGCAGAACATCGACGAGAAGGCCATGTTCATCGAGTTCATGGGCGACAAGGGCGGCATCAAGCTGGAGTACGGCGGAAACTTCACCCTCTACTCCACCAAGAACGGCATGCTGACCACCACCACCTTCAAGTACCCGACCGTCAACATGTATCATGCCGAGGTGCGCGATTTCCTCATCAAGGCGCCTCAGGGCATCAAGACCAAGGCCAATATCGATCAGGCTCTGGTCACCTCCCAGGTTATGGATATGATGTACAAATCCTCCGAACTGGGCGAAGAAGTCAAGGCGTAAGCTCATTGCCCGGACAGATTGCTTTTCTGTCCGGGCATTTTGCATTCAGTCAAAACGCAATATTAAGGAGAAACAACCGCATGGCCGAAGGCATTATACTCGCTCTCTGCGCGCTTCTGACAGCCGCGCCGTTTTTCGCGCTGTCGCTTCAAATGGACGATCCGCACGAGCCCATCCCCTTTTTCTGCGGCGATGAATCACTGAAAGGGAGCCTGTCTGACATCGCGGCCTACAACCGGGAAATGGCCGTGCTCTACCGCCGTTACGCCATTTGTCTGGTCTGCGCGGCGCTACTGGCTCTATACTCGCCGTTGCTGGGGCTGATTCTTCTGGGACTTTTAATCAGCCTGGGACTTTTCATCGTCTATCGGCGCTATAGGGCCATTCGGGCGAAACACGCCCATTCTCTGAAAGGATGATTCATCATGCTGACCTGCCGCATCGAACGACGCGATAACGCCTTCCTGCTGCGCGCCAACGAGCAGCTGCTTCCGCTCTACGCCTACATGACCTACCAAAGCGAAAACGGACGCTATGACGATTTCCGCGCGGCAGGCGTCAAGCTGACCAGCGTCGCTGTCTATGCAGGAGATCGCGGCATCAATCCCTCCAGCGCCATCCGCCCCTTTCGTCCCGGCTTTATGACAGCGCCTGGAAAATACGATTTTCGCTGGGCGGACGAGGATTTCAGGCGAGCCATCGGCGATTGTGCGCCCGGCGAGGCCTTCATTCTCCCCCGGCTGATGCTCGAAATGCCCATCTGGTGGGAAGAAGCCCATCCCGAGGCCCGGTGCCGCAGTTTTTCTGGCGCTCCCTTTCATTCGTCCTTCTCATCAGAGGAGTGGTTTCAGGCCGCTGCCGAAGCCATGGAGTACTTTGAAGCCTGGCTGAACGAATCGGGCTGGAACGAGTATGTCATCGGCTGGCACATCGCCGCCGGCATGACCGAGGAGTACATCCGTCCCATCGTGCATCCCGTGGAATACATTGATTATTCCGACGCTTCCCTGCACGCTTTCAGGCGACACCTTGCCGAACGATATGAAACTATTGCCGCACTGAACGCGGCCTGGCATACGCATCACATGTCCTTTGACGAAATTGCTCTGCCTGCGCCCGCCCGGCGTCACTATGCGCTGCACGGCGGCCTGCGCGATCCGCAGCTTGAGCGCGACGTCATGGACTTTTATGATCTTTACTCTGACGAGCTGGCTCAAGCCGTCATAAGGCTGTGCGCGAGGGCAAGCGCATCACCCGCCGCAATAAGCTCATGGGCGCTTTTTACGGCAATGTCAGCATCTGCTCCAGCGAGCTGGCTCACAATTCGCTCAGTCAGCTGCTTGAAAGCGAAGACATCGACTTTCTGGCCAGCCCCTTTTGCTATACCAACAGCCGCGCCTGCGACATAGACTGGCCGTTTCAGGCCACGCTTGAATCAGCCGCGCTGCACGGCAAGCCCTGGTTTGTCGAGGCCGACGTGCACACATTTCTTTCAAGGCCGCTGAGTATGTCCATGCCGCAATCCGATCCTGTCGTCAACCGAGCCTACGACGGGCCGGTTTGGTACGGTCCCAACACGCCGGAAGGATCGCTTGGCGACATGCTGCGCGCCTTTTCGCGCATTGTCACCCACTCGGGCGCGCTCTGGTGGTTTGACATGTGGGGCGGCTGGTACGATCACGACGCCCTCAGCGCCTTCCAACGCTGGGCCTGCGCCTTTTATCATGAAGCCATGCAGGGCGGAGGCCTGACATCGCGCGCCCAGCTGGCCGTCTTTATGGACGAAAAGACGCTAAACTACCTCTCACCGCAGGGCAGTCTTGCACGCACGCTCTGCGAAGGACAGTTTGCGGAGCTGGGCTTTCTCGGCGCGCCCTATGACAGCTATCTGATGAGCGATTTCGAATCGCTTGACCCGAGCCGCTATCGCGCCGCCCTGTTTCTCTCCCCCTGCGGCCTGACGCCCGGACAAAAAGCCGCCCTGGCACACTGGAAAGGCGGCGGACGCACGCTGCTCTTCACCGGCTATCCCGGCTATTTTGAAGAGACGCTGGACGAGGGCACAGAGATTGCCTGTTCGCCTTTGGGGGAAACAGTCCCGCTGCGCGGACACAGGCTGCGCAGCGACGGCTTGAAATCCTCGGATGACTTTTACCCGGCCGAAGCCTGCACCGGGCCGCGCGCCGAGCTTTTACCTAAAGCGGGCGATGTCACGCTGGCGCAGGATGATGAGGGGCGTGCTGTGGCCGTGCTGCATCGTGCTGCCGATTATCAGACGTTCTGGAGCCTGCCCACCGGCTTTCCCGCCTCCATGGTGCGCGAGCTTTTGCTGCTCAGCGGCGCACACATTTACACCCACAGCCGAGATGTCGTTTTCGCTGGCGGAGATTATGTCGCCATCCATGCCTGCACAAACGGCGTCAAGCGCCTCTTCCTGCCCGGCATGGGCAAGGCGTTCGACGTCTTTTCCGGCGAAAGGCTGCCCGGCACGGAAAGCTTTGCAGAGCTTGACATGAAGAAGGGCGAAACGCGTCTTCTGCGCCTCGAGTTCGCCTTTGACAGCCTTTGATCCATGCATTTCCCCATAAAAAACCGACCTTCACATCCTCAAAAATGCGAAGGCCGGTTTTGTTTCACTTTGAAAAGATCAGACGATCTCAATCTCCCGAGCCATGCCCAGGAAGCTGCCGGCAGTCAGGTACTGATAAGCGCCGCTGGGCAGCGGATTGTCGTAGGTGAAGTGGAAATGACCGGTGAACGCGCCCTTAATCAGCGGATTGGTGCGGATTGCCTCGGCAAAGGCCATGCTGTCCTCACTGGCATGGTACTTCGAATAATCGGAATGCAGCTCGTCCGGCTCGCCCGTGGTGATGTGGTCGCATTCCTTTTCGACGTTGACGATATACTCGTAAAGGTCATGCGTGTAAACCGGCTCGTGATAGAACACCAGCGTGGGCAGGCCGCGCTTCAGCTCGGCGCGCAGAAACTCCAGCGATTCGTGCGAAACCTGATAGCCGTCGGAATAGATGCCCACTAAATTGACGCCCTTGTAGACGCGCGCGCAGCCCTGAATGTTCTGCTTAAAAATCGCCTGAACCTCGCCCTCGTGAGCGGCCTTGAATTCCTTTGCCGGCTCGCCCGGAATCAGGCCCATGTACTGCGTAAACTCGTGATTGCCCGCAATGAAGAAATAATCATCCTGCGTGTCCAGCATGGCCTTGGCCTCAACCAAGTTGCCGTGGCTCACATAGTCGATCAGGTCGCCGGTATGCACGATCATTTCGTTGTGCTCTTTGGCATAGCGGAACAGCTCATCGCCCCAGCGGCGGCAGCAGTTGTCGCCATGCTTCGAATCATAGGCCTCGCGGCGCATGACCATCAGGCGGCACTGCGTTTCGCTGTCCTGCTCATCGGAATAGATCAGGTGCGTGTCGGTGACGTGCAAAAGCTTAAACGGCTCCGCCACGCCGATGTTCAGCCGGGTTTTCGTAATTTTGAGTTCGGTTGCCTTGTAAATCATGTTTTATCCTCCTGAGTGTTCCAAAATTGTTCAAGCGATAATCTGATCTGTTCAGCGCTTTGCACCGGGCGAACCTGCCAGTGCGACGGCATCAGCGCACGATGCCCCGCCTCGCCCCAGCGCTCGTCCAGGAGCAGCACCACGCCCCGATCGCTTAGCGAGCGAATGACGCGCCCCGCCGCCTGATAAACGCGCGCCAGCCCGGGGTACTGATAGGCATAGGCATAGCCGCTTTGGTACTTTTCCTCATACAGCGCGCGCAGTGTGTCGCCCTCCAGGCTGATCTGCGGCACCCCCGTGCCCACAATGGCCGCGCCGGTCAGGCGGTTGTCACTTAAGTCAACGCCCTCGGAAAACACGCCGCCCATGACGATAAACAAAAGCGTCGTGACCGGCGGATCCGGCTGCACGGCCTCCAGAAAGGCGTGCTTTTCGGTCTCGTCCATGCCCGGGGACTGCGCCAGCACCCGGGCGGGCCATTCGATGTGCTCAAGCGTCTGCCTCATAAAGGCATACGAGGGAAAGCAGAGGATATAATTGCCCCACCGCGCCGAAACAAAGGCAACCAACGCGCGGCAAAGTTCATCCAGCGACTGCTCGCGCTGACGGTACCTCAGCGGCAAGCCATAGCGCATGACCCAAAGATGCTCGCGGGGAAAGGGCGAAGGCAAATCTATCAGCGCGCTGTCCTCCGCCGTCAGCCCGAAAAGATCGCGATAGAAGGGCAGCGGCGTCAGCGTGGCCGAAAAGAGCGCCGCGCCATGCACGCGCCGAAGCGTCCTGGCGATGTGCTCCGCCGGATCGGCGCAGTAAAGCGTCACATCAACGCCGGATTTCCCGCGCGGCTTAATCAGCGTGCGATAGGACGCCTTGTCCATCTCGCCCGTGCGCAAAAAATCCATCGCCTCAAACAGGACTTGCGAAAGCGCGGCGCTCCAAGGGCGGCCGCCTTGCCAGAGCTCATCGGCCTCATCGACAAAGCGACGCACGGCTGCCAGCAGCTCCTCGCTCCGCTCAAGGCGCGCTTCCTCTGCCTCAGCCGAACCGCGCTCCGCCGTCATAGCTCTCATCAGCGCCGTCAGGCTTTTATAAAGCGGCTGCGCCCGGCCGCCATCCCGGCCGATTTCGCGACGAAGTGAAGTAATCACCTCCCATTTCAGCCCGGCGGAGAGCATATCCCGCGCCCTGGCCGGAAGGTTATGCGCCTCGTCAATCAGCAGCGCCGCCTGCGATTTGCCTGTGAAAAAGCGCTGCAGCTTCACCCGCGGGTCAAAGACATAATTGTAATCACCAATCACCACATCAGCGATCTCGGCCAGATCAAGCGACATTTCAAACGGGCAGAGCGTATGCCGGTCGGCCAGCGCCTCAATGCCCGCGCGGTCAAACCGCTCGCCAGAGAGTGCCTCGTAAAGCGCCGCGCGCCGCCGATCATAATAGCCCCGCGCCCGGGGACAGGCCTCCGGCCGACAATCACGCTCTTCCATCGGGCAGATCGTATCCTTGGCCGTCAGGCAGACACTGCGCGTCCGCAATCCCTGCTCCCGCAGCCGATCAAGCGCCGCACAGGCCGCAGCCGCGCCGGTCGAACGCGCCGTCAAATAGAAAATCCGCTCAATGCGCCCCTCGCCCAGCGCCTTGAGTGCTGGAAAGAGCGCCGCTATGGTCTTGCCGATGCCGGTCGGCGCCTGGCAAATCAGGCTTTTCCCATCGCGCAGCGCCACATAGACGTGAGCCGCCATGTCGCGCTGCCCGGCGCGGTAGCCCTCAAAGGGAAAACGCAAGCGGCTCATACTGGCCCTGGCCGGCTGCATCCACCCTGCCATGGCCTCCAGCCAATCAAGCATCGGCTCCAAATAGGTTTCCAGGCGTCGGCAGAGCGTCTTCCTGTCATATTCCCGCGAAAAGCGCACACGCACGCCGTTCATCTGATCATAGCACAGGCGCACGGTCACGCGGGGTAGATTTTCGTTTTCCGCCAGCATAACGGCGTAAAGCTCGGCCTGCGCCCAGTGAACGGGATGCTCCTCGCCCGTCATGGCTGTCACATCGGCTTCGGTGGTCTTAATCTCCTCGACAACTGCGTGGTTTTCTTCCCGCTTCAGCCCGTCAATGCGTCCCTGAAGACTGATGCTATACCCCCGTCGAATGATGTCCAGCCGCACAGCGACCTCGCTTTGCCAGCCGTCCTCATAGCGGCTTTGAAGGCTTCGATGGCTCTGCGCGCCCGCCAGCATCCGTCGAAGCAGCGCGCGCCCGCTTTCCAGATCGCCGCCCTCATAATAGAACTCGGCCAGCGTCCGCACGTTCATGCGCAGCGTTTCCACACTCTCCGCCTCCCTCCACCTTCCCTATTATAGCAAAAATCGCGCCGAAAAACAATGCCTTGAACGCCATGGATAGAATCGTTTTCCGGGCAATGACGCCCCAGACCGCCGCTTTTTTGTAACGTTTAAAAAAACCGTTTGGCGTAAACCGCAAAGCGCCAGCTGTCAAGCTGATTCGCCGTAAAACCGCCTTACATCTTGCAAAGGACAGCGCCTGTATCCCGAATCATTTGCCGCGCTTGGGGAAGCCGCCTGACTGTCGCCCGTTTGGGCAGAAAAGCGCCCCGGGACGAGGCCTTGCCTGCCTCATCCCGGGGCGTGTGATTCATTCAATCAGCTTCTCTTTTGTTCAGTCTGCCGTAGGAAGCATGCGTTTCTCTTAGCGAGCGGCCTTCCAGGCGTCCAGCTGAGACTGCACTTCGGCAACGATGGTATCGACGCCATTGGCCTTCAGCTTATCGACAAATTCCTTGACGATCTCTGCGACTTCTTCCTGAGAAGAGCACTGGCCAGTCACCAGATCAGACTGATACTCGGCGACGACGTTGGTGCAGGCCGCGACCTCGTTGGTCACCGGCTTGGTATCAAAGACGAAGCCCATGTGGTTGGCCTTCAGGCAGGAAGAGTTGTACTCCAGCATCTTGGTCAGCATGATGCCATCGGGGCCGGACTGCGCTTCAGGCGCGCGGACGATGGTCAGGTTGCCGATGGGAGCCATGTACCAGTTGTAGTAAGCGCGATTGGTGCTGTCGGCGTTCTTGGTGCCTTCGAAGGTCATCTTGCCATCCGCATCGTAGGTGTAGTGGGTGCCTTCAATACCGAAGCGCATCATGGTCGCGAAGTCCGGGTCGGTGTTGACCAGGTTCAGAACCATCATCGCACGCTCGGGCTCGGCGCACTTGGCAGAGATGGCGGTGCCGGCGGAGAAGAAGTTGTTGGTGTCGGTCCAGATGGTATCGAACATCTTCATATCCGTCTCGAAGTTTTCGCCGTACATGTGATTCTGCATGTAGGTGTAGCCCCAGCCAACCCAACCGAAGATGCCGCCGGTGAAGTTGCGCTCGTTCTTGTTGGTGTAGTCATAGTCGTAGATGCCGTCCTCAACCATGCGCTGCTTCTGCAGGCAGAACTCGAGGAATTCGGGGGTCTCGTAGAGGTTCACAACCGTTTCGCCGTCAACGCCCGCGATGTCGTTGATGCCGTCGATGTTGCAGACTGCGAAATACTGATCGTTGAAGAAGGTTTCAACGGCGAAGTTGTAGGGGTAAACCAAGTTGCAGCCGTCAAAGACGGGGTAGTCCTTGAACTCAGCATACTTCTCGTCGGCATCGCGCAGCTCTTTAACCTTGTAGCCCAGCTCTTCCAGCTCGCGGAAGTTGCCGAAATCGTAGTCATCGATGTTCAGGCCCAGGTCCTCCAGCATCGTCTTGTTGTAAACGAGGGAGATGAAGTAGCCGTTGTCCTTCAGGGACGGAATGCCGTAGATGTGACCACCGATGGTCATGCACTGCCAGATATCCTCACCAAAGAGCGCCTTGGTATCCGCGCCGATGGTATCCAGCATCTCTTCCAGCGGATAGTACGCGCCGCGCTGGGACTGCACAACGTAGTCCAGCTTGGTCTGCGAACCGAAGCCGATGATGCCGACATCCTGACCGGCGGTGATCATGGTGGTCATCTTCTCCCAGTACTCGTCGCCGGACCAGAAGTGCAGATTGACGTTGGTGTTGATCTTTTCTTTCAGGTACTCATTGACTGCTTCGTTGACCAGCTTCGAGTCAGTCTGTTCCTGCTGACCGAAGTACCAGTCCAGCGTGACAAAGGGCAGTTCGCTCTCAGCGCCCGCCGTAAAGACCGGCACTGCCGTCAGAGCCAGCATCAGAGCCAGAACCATCGTGATAACCTTGCGCGTCATGTAAAAGTCCCTCCTTAAATAATAGTGACGATATTTCATCGCTTCACGCGATAAAATCATATTCAGTACCCGCTGTCGTTATTCCTTCACGGAGCCGATCGTCAAGCCGTTGACGAAATAGCGCTGGAAGAACGGGTAGGCCGCCAGCACAGGCAGGATGATGATAATCATGCAGGCCATGCGCAGGTTCTGCTGGGGAAGATTTCGCATCAGCTCGATGCCGTCCGGCGTACCGGCCACGGCGGCGTTCTGCTTGAGGAAGTCAATGGTGGACTGAATCTTCTGAAGCAGCGTCTGAAGCGGAATCAGATTGGGATTCTCGATGTAGAGCACGCCGGTGAACCAGTCGTTCCAGCGGCCGACGACGTTGAACAGGCCGATGGTGGCCAGGCCCGCCTTATACAGCGGCAGAACGATCTTGCCGAAGACCTGGAAGTGATTCGCGCCGTCAATGCGCGCCGCCTCAAACAGCGCCTCGGGAATGGTGGTCTGTATGAACGTGCGCAGTATGATGACATTGTAGGCGCTCACCAGCGAAGGCAGCAGGAACACCCAGATGGTGTCATACATATTAAGATAGCGGACATTCAGGATGTAGCTTGGCACCAGGCCGCCGCTGAAGAGCATCGTGAAGAAGAGGATCCACGTCATGAACTTGTGATGACGGAAGGAACGCTGCGCCAGCACATAGGCGTAAAGCGACATAACCGTCAGCGACATCAGCGTACCGACCACGGTATAGAAAATCGTGATGCCGTAGGAACGCAGAACCTGATCGCCCATCTTGCCCAGGTACTTGTAGCCTTCAAGCGACCACGCCTCCGGGAAGAAGCTGAAGCCCTTGTTGGCAATGGACAACTCGCTCGAAAAGGAGATGACGACAACCAGCACCATGGGAATAATCATGGTCAGCGACACGATGCACAATATCGTGGTAAACAGCGCATTCCAGCCGCGCCCTATGGTATTGAACTTGTTTTGATTCTTCTCTTTCTTAGCCATGATATCCCTCCTCCCTTAGAACATCGCGCTGTCGGGATCAATGCGGTTGACAATGGCGTTGACGCCAATGACCATCACGAAGCCGACAACCGACTGGTAAAGACCGGCCGCCGTGCTCATGCCCGCATTGCTCAGCTTGGTCAAGCCGCGATAGATGTAGGTATCGATGACGTCCGTCACTGGATACAGACGGCCCGAGTCCATCGTGACCGAGTAGAACAGACCGAAGTCGCCGCGGAAGATGCCGCCCAGAGACATGATCAGGGAGATACCAATAACAAAGCGCAGATGCGGCAGCGTGATGTAGAGCGCCTGCTGGAGCTTGGTCGCTCCGTCCAGAACCGCCGCTTCATAGTAATCGTGAGAAATGCCGGAGATAACCGCCAGATAAAGCACAGTCGAATAGCCCACGCCCTTCCAGGCATTGAGCGCCACCAGCAGACCCGGCCAGACGTCGCGCTGTTTATACCAGTCCACATTGCCACGACCGCCCAGCTC
>CAYOTH010000026.1:0-1900 GCA_964406835.1 uncultured Oscillospiraceae bacterium | reverse complement strand
CCAGCTCAGGAAATACGGCAGCATGTAGATCGTCTGAAGCACCTTCGCCGTGCGCTGGGAACGCAATTCGCTCAGCAGCATGGCCAGCGTCACAGCCAGTACCATGTTGATGGCGATGAAGACCAGGTTGTAGCAGACGGTGTTGCGCGTAATAACCCAGGCGTCCGTCGTCGAGAAGAGGAACTTGAAGTTGTTCAGCCCGACAAAGGGACTGCCGAAGATACCCTTGGAAATGTTCAGCTCCTGAAAGGCCATAACCAGGCCGAACATAGGCGCATAGCAGAATATCAGCAGAAAAATGATTGTTGGCGCGGCCATAACATAAAGCTGCCAATCCTCCGCCCGGTATTTTCCCCGTTTGCGCGGCTTATTTTCCGCGCTCGTTTTCGTAACCGTCATCGCCCTTTGCGTCCTCCTTAATCATTTTGCACGGTCAATATAACCTTTGCTTAACCGCCATTCACATTATACTACACAAAAGCCTTTCATGTCAATACATTTATTTAATTTTCTTTGCATGTCCTTAATTTGCATAATGTGAGCTTGATAATTCGTGTTTTCGCTTTACAAACGGTATAAAATCGTTCACAATTGCATATTTCAAACAATTTTCCTGTTTTTAATCTGTCTGCTTGCCAAAGCGGTCCGTCTGGACTATAATAGAG
Source organism: uncultured Oscillospiraceae bacterium (assembly GCA_964406835.1). GTDB lineage: Bacteria > Bacillota > Clostridia > Christensenellales > Aristaeellaceae > Firm-10. The sequence continues at coordinate 1,235 of CAYOTH010000026.1, read as the reverse complement.
GCATGACAAACACACCATTTCCTGAAAGCGAGTGATTATATGCTTTATCCTCTTCGCATGATCCCCTATTTCCGCCACGGCGAGGCTACGCCCTGGGGCGGCAGCGCGCTGCGCACGCTCTTTAACAAGGACATTCCCGACGAGCGCACCGGCGAAAGCCTGGAAATTTCGGCGCTCGAGGGGCGCGAAAGCGTCGTGGCCAACGGCCCGCTATCCGGCCTTCCGCTCTCCCGTCTCGTGGCCGAATACGGCAGCGCGCTGACCGGCGAGGCGCAGGGCTTTTCGCTGCTGCTTAAGCTCCTTGATGCCCAGGACATGCTCTCTGTGCAGGTTCATCCGGACGACGCCTATGCCGCCGCGAACGAAAACGGCAAGCTCGGCAAGACCGAAGCCTGGCTGATCCTCTCCGCCGAGCGAGGCGCCAAGCTGGTCTATGGCGTTCAGGCCGAAAGCAGCGAGCAGCTGCGCGCTCAGGTTGAATCGGGCCGCCTGGAGGAATCGCTCAACTGGGTCACGGTTCAGCCGGGCGACGTGCTCTACATCCCCCACGGCTGCGTCCACGCGTTGGGCGGCGGCATCGTGATTTACGAAATTCAGCAGTCGAGCGATGTGACCTATCGCTTCTGGGACTGGAACCGCTGCAATGCCGAAGGGCAAAAGCGCGAGCTGCACACTGAAAAGGCGCTCGACGTCAGCCGTCCGGCGCTTTCGCTGGGCAAGCTGCCGGGCGCGACGCTAATCTGCGAGGGCGGCAGCCGCACTGTCTACATTTCCGACGCCAACTTTGAACTGTGGCGGCTGAACGTAGCCGGACGGATGCCGCTTGAAAGCGGACGGATGCTGCTGCTCACCGCGCTGGGCGAGGCCGAGATCAGCTGGCCTGAGGGCAAGCTGACGCTTGAGGCGGGCGAAAGCTGCCTGGTTCCCGCCTGCTGCCAGAATGTCGCCGTCACCGCGCACGCGCCTGTGCTGTGCTCGACCACGCCCGACCGCGCCGCTCTCAAAAAGGCGCTGGGTTATCGCGCCGAGCTGGTCGCCGGGCTGACGCGTGATATTTAACGCATCCCCATGATATGCCCGCCCGTGCGGCCTCATACCTCAAGCCCCCGGACGCGCGTCTCTTTATCGCTTAGAAAGAAAAACGTCCCCTTCCGCGAACATCGTGTTCACTGAAGGGGACGTCAGCCTGTCAAAGAATCCACAATGCGACCTCGCAATGCGTCTTCTTATGCGAT
>CAYOTH010000025.1:0-12675 GCA_964406835.1 uncultured Oscillospiraceae bacterium | reverse complement strand
GCGCTGGACGGCGATCGCTACGAATACGAAATCAACATGCTCATCAAGGCCAATGAGCTGAAAATTCCGGTCGAGGAAGTGAGCATCGAGACGATCTACATCGACAACAACGCCTCCTCGCACTTTAACGGCCTGAAGGATGGCCTGAAGATCTACAAGCTCATGTTCCGCCAGGCGGGTCGCTTCTGCCTTTCCTCGATCATTTCCGCCGTGGTCGATTACCTGATCTTCGTGCTCTGCCTCTATGTTGGTCACCTGAATGCCGTCATCGCGCAGATCATATCGCGCGTTATCAGCTCGCTGCTGAATTATTCGCTCAACAGCCGCGTCGTCTTCGGCCGCAAGGCCACGCTGCGCTCCTTTGCGCAGTATTATGCGCTGGCCGTCGTCGTTCTGGCCTGCTCCTGCGCGGGACTCAAGCTGCTCACCATGATCCACGTTCCCGAGCTGCTGGCCAAAATCATTGTGGATGCGCTGCTCTATCTGCTCAGCTACCGTGTGCAGCGCGGCCGCATCTTCTCCAAGTAATTTCCATAAGAAAAACCGCCGGATTGCCTGCACAGCCGTCCGACGGTTTTTCTTATGGATTTTTGCGCCTTTAAAACTTTTTGGCGGGCATACCCGGCAGGTAATACGTTTCCTGCGGTTTTCCGCTTGTGAACAAATGCCCCACGTCGCCGCAGGAAATCAGCCGCGGCACAATATCGACGTCCTGCTCGGCCGAAAAATCAAGCACCGTAATACCGGTAAAGTGTACAAACAGCGTCGCCGCCAGATACTGCACCGGGATGTGCAGCAGATGCGACATCAGTATGCGCGTCATGGCCGCATGGCAAAACAGCGCGACGTGCTTCTGCGTCGGCGCCTCCGGACGATAAAAGCCTTCCTCGGTTCGCCGGTATCCGCAGCGCGCAAGCATGTCGTCCAGCCCCTCAGCCTTCTGGCGATACTCCTGGGCATAGGTGCTGCCGGTCAAGCCGGGAATCTGCTCCAGCGCCTGCGGCGTGTCCATATGCCGATACGCCGCGCCATGATAATGCGCTGCCGGAAGGCTGGCCAGGCTCTTAATCGTTCCGTCCGGATAAAGCGTCTTCGTGCCATTGGTCAATTCGTAAGCCCATGGCTCAATTTCAACCGGCAGAGAAAGACGCTGTGCAAGAGGCTGTGCCGTCTGCTGCGCGCGCCCCATGGGCGAGGCATGGATCTCGTCAATGCCGTCAACGGCCAGCCGCTCGGCAACCAGACGAGCCTGCTCCCAGCCTTCGGGAAGTAATTCATCCTTCTCATAATCCGGCGCGCCATGCCGCACAAGATACAAAATCATCGCCGTATTGCTCCTTTACTGCGTCCGTATGCTTTCGTTAAAACCAGATGCTGAAGAAATGGGGATCGTCCACAATCAGATTGGCCGCCGAAGCATAATCGCACGCCACGGTCTCAATCGCCCCTTCCGAGGTTGTCAAGCGCGCTTTAAAAAGACTCTGGTGATCGGCCGTTTCCTGCTTCGTCAACTCAACCGCACACTCTTGGCCAAACACCGAGGGCGCCGAAAACATCTCTTCCTCGGTATTGCCAATTAGCTTGCTACGGCAGAGCAGAATCGGTCCCATCATCAACGTACAGCGCGGTTCAAAGATCATATCCTCATAGTCCATGTTGCCCATGCGCCCCAGTTCCTCGTTGCTGCGGCTGCAAAAGCGCCGGCATTTCCACGCCTTCTCATCAAGGCGCGGCGTCGGAAAGGCAAAGGACCGGATGCGAGGCGTGTTATCGTATTGAATCGTGACCAGCGTCACGCTGTTGGCCGCCAGCTCCGTCTTAAACCATCCGCCCGCTTCCGCATCAAAGGCCTGGCCATTGACCCAGATGCGGCTCTGTCGGCTCCAGGCCGGCACGCGCAGCAGCAGCGCTTCGCTCTGCTGGGATTGATGATCGACCGTGATCGTCGCCCGGCAATCGCTCGTATAGCTGCCGCGCACGCTCACCACATCCTGTCCGCCCGGGCAGGCCACCGTCGCATCAAATTCGTCAAAGAGATTGACATACAGCCCCTCGCTGCCGCTCATCACCGCCGCCTCGGCCACATTCATATAGCCGCGGGGCATGTTGTCCACACAGCAATGATTATACTGAAACGACACCTGATGGCTGACCAGATGCCGTCCATGGCTGCGCACGCCGCGCGCGCCCCACTTGCCGTCCTTATAGGAGGAAGCCAGAAAAGCGTTGTAATAGGCCAACTCAAACGAATCCATATAGCGGCTCTCGCCGGTCAATGCAAACAGTTCATAGCACATGCGCATCCAGTGAATCACGTCGCACGGCTCGGTAATCGTATTGATCTGCCGGGCCGCACTGGAAAACTGATCGTTAAAGCCCACGCTGAACAAAGCATTAAGCTCATGCTCATTGAGCAGCTCATACAGCGCGCGCACCGCCTCAAGATACTTCTTCGTGCCGGTCACGCGATACAATTCCAACAAACCATCCGCACAGGACATCATTTCATAGGCCTTTGCCCAGGTATCACCCGGATACCATTCAGCCACCGGCTTGCCGCTCAGCGCGTTGGCAATCAAATTGGGCGCGCGTCCATCGGCCCGATCCCAGTTTTCCGCCGTTTCAACACACAGCCTGAGATATCGCTCGTCGCCCGTGCGGTGATACAGCAACAGCATGGGCTTCATAATAGAACCGCTGGGCATCCCCTCAAACGTTCCGGTTTCATTCAGCGATTTGCCCAGCTGCTCCAGCTGCGAAAGCAGATGATCGGCCAGCTTTCGGCAGGCCGTAATGATTTTCTCATCGCCCAGCAGATCATACAATTCGATCAATCCCCAGAGCGTATACTTCCGGCACCATATATTCCAGCACCAGTTGCACGGCCAGCCAATGATTTTTTCGGTTTCACGCACATCCGGCGAGCAGACAAAATCATGGTTGCGATAGGTACCGATGTATCCGTCCTCCTCCTGAAAGGAGAGCATGGTCTCCGCAGCCTGCTTCAAAAAGGCGCGCAGCTGCAAATTGCCGGTATATCGGCATACCCGCGCCGCACTGATGATCAGCTTGCCCCAGAATTCTCCCTGCCAGTAGCCAATCGCCGTCTGATCATCAAGCTTATCGCGAAAAGCATCCTCCGCCTCTTTAAAGACCACCTTGAACGCCTCATCCGAAAGAATGCGCTCCTCAAAAAAGCGCGCGCTCAGCCGTCCCGCATAGCCGCCCAGCTGCGTATCCTGAAGTCGTGCCGGCCGAACCACATTCTGAATTTGCGCTTCCATGTCTTTTCTCCTTTGCCAATACGTTCTTAATCAATAGCCCACGGAAAAATCGGGGCCTGCGCCGCAGCGGACGCAATAGATCCGGCGCGCCGCTCGGTCAACAGTGAACACCGAAAAGGCGCTCTCCTCGCCGGAACCACGCGTTTTCAGGTGAAGGCTGCCGTCTCCGCACGGGCAAGTCTCGAAGTTGTCACTGGCCGCCGCCAGGCAGGCGATAATCGGAATGCCATTCATCGCCCAGGCGTTGTCACAGTGAAGATGTCCGCAGAAAAAGCCGATTACATCCCGCGGCCCCTGCGCCGTATAGTCGCCCTGCACGTCGTAGGAAAGCACGCCCTTGCACGCCCAGGCCGAGTAGGCCGTGCCGTTTTTGCAGGCGCAAATCAACTCCCAGAGCGCCTCTCCGCCAAAGATCCGCTCATTGCCGCCCGGAAACGGCGCCGGCAGCGGCGTAGTATGCGCAAAGAACACAACTCCCCATTCAGGCGGCAGCACAAGCGCCTTCTCGGCCACCCACTGAAGCTGACGGCCATCCAGCACGCCGCCCAGATTTCTGCTTCCAGGAATTATGGCGCCGTCGCTGATGCGATAGCTCATATCATAGACATTGAGGAAAACAGCGCGCAGACGGGCATCCGGCACGTCATAATAGCCGTACATGCCCTTTTCAGCCTGCTCATCACACACAAACAGGTCTTTATGGTGTTTCATCACAAGGTCATACATCTCATCCGGCGGCACGATGTTTTCCTCTGCGCCAAACAGATTGCCGTCATGATTGCCGTTGGCCACCATCACCGGCGGCTGCGTATATTGTTCCAGCAAATCCCCCAACTCGCGCAGTTGTCCCCGCGCCGCTTCCCGGGTCGTTCGGCTGTTGTTGCACAGATAATCGCCGCCCAGGCAGATAAAGGCTAGGCCGGTATGCCGGTCAATCTCCCGAATCGCATACAGCCCGCGTTCGGTCAAATTCATACAGTTATGCGTATCGGTCATAAAGGCAAAGGAAACGGTATGTTCGTTTTTGAGGTTATTCAGACGGCTGACCGCACCTTCAACCATCTCATCCACATAGGCCGGAATCGGTTTATTCATAAAGTAAACTCCTTATGTCATATGTTTCCCTTTTATTATAGCACAGCGCTTTCATTTCCGCAAGACGGCGCTGCCAACGCGCGCGGTATCGTCACGATAACCTCCACATCCTCTTCATGCTCCACAATCCGCCCGATGACACCGGCGTGGCTCTGCTGAAGCGTGCGCACAGTGCTCATCATGGCATTGACAAAGAGGCGATGGTCACGACAAAGAGAGCGTACCACGGGCCTTTGAAAGGGCTCGGTCAGCATCCGCGTCACCAGCGCCTCGCTTTGGCGCACGCTCAGATGGCCCTGCGCCATTTGCCGCGCCGCCAGAAGCTGCCTTTCCTCCCCCGGCAAGCGCAGAAGCGCCCGGGCATGGCGTTCGCTCAGTCCGGCGCTTTGCAGCTGCGCCCGCACAGTCGGCGGCAGCTTTAAAAGACGCAGCTTGTTGGCCACCGCCGACGGGCTTTTGATCAGCCGCTGCGCCAAAGCCTGCTGGTTGCTTTCATGCTCCTGCATCCAAGCACGATAGGCCTCTGCCTCCTCGAAATAGCCCAGCGGCTCTCGATGCAAGTTTTCGATCAGCGCCAGCAAAGCCGTATCCTGATCCGACGAGGGCAGCAGCAGTGCATCGGTCGTTTCAAGGCGCAGCTGCCTGAGCGCCCGCAGCCGTCGTTCCCCCGCGATCAGCTCGTAACCGCCCGATGCCCTTTTGCGCACCATAATCGGCGAAAGCAGGCCATAACGGCGAATGGATTCCGCCAGCACGTCAATCGATTCTGCCTCAAATGCCTGCCGGGGCTGATGCGGATTGGGCGCTATATCGCTTAATCGAATGCTCACCAGCTGCCGCGCCCCCCGAAGCCGCCGCATCAACGGCCTGTCCATGGTATCGGTCATCATGCTCCCCTCCCGATCCTGAGCAATTTGTCAGTAGACATTATATTCGCCCCAATGAACGACTTGTCCGCTCGACCGGAATTTCGCTTCAGGGCGTTTATGCCCATCCATCCCGTCACAAAATCCGCTCTGCCCTCTTCTGCCGGGGCATAATTGGCCTCCGGGCGCATATATCCCTATATCCGCGCCGTTCTTAACCATGAATACGCTTGACATCACCGCAATGCAGTGGTATCATACGAGCATATCCGTTTTAGTGGCTTAATCGCTGAAATCTCAGCCAAATTTGACGTTTGGGAGGAATTAACATGCAAAAATATCGTGTAGGCATCATCGGCGCTACCGGCATGGTCGGCCAGCGCTTTCTGACTCTGCTGGCCAATCATCCCTGGTTCGAGGTCACTGCGCTGGCTGCCAGCGCCCGCTCTGCCGGACAGACCTACCGCGAAGCCGTGGACGGCCGCTGGGCGTTCGACTGGCCCATTCCCGATTACGCTGCCGATATGACCATTCTCAATGCCGAGGATGTCCAGTCGCTGGCCGACCGCGTAGATTTCACCTTCTGCGCCGTCGATATGCCCAAGGATCAGATTCGCGCGCTCGAAAATGCCGTCGCGATGACCGAAACGCCCGTCGTTTCCAACAACTCCGCGCACCGCTGGACCAGCGACGTTCCCATGATGATCCCCGAAGTCAATGCCGATCACGCCGCTGTCATTGAGGCGCAGCGCCGCCGTCTTGGCACGAAGAACGGCTTTGTGGCCGTCAAGCCCAATTGCTCCATTCAAGGCTATGTCCCCGCGCTCAGCCCGCTGCGCGATTTCGGCCTGAAGCAGATCAGCGTCTGCACCTACCAGGCCATTTCCGGCGCCGGCAAAACCTTTAAGCGCTGGCCTGAAATGGTGGATAACGTCATCCCCTACATCGGCGGCGAAGAAGAAAAGAGCGAAAAGGAACCGCTGAAAATCTGGGGCCATATCGAAAACGGCGAAATCGTCAATGCCGAAGCGCCCGTCATCAGCGCGCAGTGCTATCGTGTCGCCGCTTCCGACGGTCACATGGCCGCCGTCTCGGTGTCCTTTGACAAAAAGCCACCGCGCGACGAAATCCTCGCCCGCTGGAAAGAATACAAGGGCGTTCCTCAGGAGCTGAAGCTGCCCAGCGCGCCCAGCCAGTTCCTGACCTACTTCGAAGAAGACAACCGCCCGCAGACCCGGCTTGACCGCGGCCTCGAAAACGGCATGGGTGTCAGCCTGGGCCGTCTGCGCGAGGACAGCATCTTCGATTACAAATTTGCCAGCCTGTCGCACAACACCGTGCGCGGCGCTGCCGGCGGCGCCGTATTGACGGCGGAATTGCTCTGCGCGCAGGGCTACATTCCCCACAAATAATTTTCCACGCTGATTCAAAAAGCCATTGGTTTCCCTTCTTTTGGGAATGCCGATGGCTTTTTCTTCATGTCCCTTGCCAAAACTGCAAATCAGGACTTTTGGGGCATCAAAAGCGTCTCCTGCGCCAGCCAAAATTTGACTTTTGGGATACCCCTACGCCTCCCAGAGCATAAGCTGACGTTTGCTTTTAATCAGAGGGCCTTTTCGGTATCGACAGCAGCAGAATAAAAAAGTCACCATGCCGTTTGAAAATAACATGATGACTTAATTTATCGACAGGTTTTCGCCTTACCCGCAAAAAAGCGCTAAACAGAGCATCCCTCTCGCAGCGGCGTACGTCCCAAGCTTTTCAAAAACAGCTTTGACGCCATTTCCGCCCTGACAGTTAGACCATCTGATCCTGTCCGCCTGGGCTTCCAAAAGGGATGATGCAACGCCGGAAATTACTTGCTTTGATTCAGCAAATCACACACCAGCGTGCAGCTCCAGCCATAATCGCGAATGGACTGCATCCGCACCTCAATGTTATACGGCTCAAAGGAGAGGCCCTTTCGGTTCAGCACACCAGGACGCTTTGCATTATTGCTGTCATAGAATTCATAGAGCGTGCCGGTCTGCTGGTACCACTGATCCACAATATCAATCGTCTTCGTGATCAGCTCATCGGCAAACTCCCGGAAGCCATATTCTGCCAGACCCTGGATAATCATATAATTGTAGTTGATCCACACAGGGCCGCGCCACATATCCGATCCATAGGTGGAATCTTTCTTGGAAATACTGGGAATGGGGAAAGGCGCCGCAAAGCTCTCAGAATCCTGCAAGTGATTAACCAGATGCTTCGCCTGACTGTCAGAGCAAATTCCCGCAAACAACGGCAGGAAGCTGGAGACGCTCCACACCTTATTCTGTTCGTGCTTGATCGTATTATAGTCAAGAGCCATTTCCTTCATACAGCGAACTTCATTGGCCATAAAACAGGAAAAGTCAATCGCATACAGAGGATCCCGGGCATCAAATCGAGGCGAATTGTCCATGCCTGATTCGTCACAGCGGCAATTCACGTCATCGGTCGTCCGCCAGGAGTAGATTTCCCTATCCGAAAGCCTCCGGTTATTTTGGCACCAGACCAGGAAACGCTTAGTGTGTGCGTAGGCTTCCGCCAAAAAAATTCCTTGTTTCCGGAAGTCTGGAACAATTGCCAAACGCCCACCCCAAAACAGGTGGCTGCGTAATGTGAGAGCAGCCTCCCACCGTAGCCATATGAGGAATAAACCCATCCTCGCCCTGGTGTGCCCAAATCGCCCGAATCAGGTCTTCAGCCAGCGCATTGTCGATATGCCGATGACCCAGCGCATGAAATACGGAATCCCACAGCCAGAGGTGTTTATGGGGAAGGCGGTCAGGCGTAGACCAAATGGTCGGAAAATCCACCTCCGGAGAGTAAAGCTGAGTCTTCATAACAGACAGGCATTTGGCGTAAAGATCCGCATGAGGCCGTCCTTCGCCCAGTCCATGCTGCTTGTAAAAGGCAAGATGCGCCTTCTCTATGGCGTCGATATCCAACCTGACACCCTCGTCAATCAGGGCGAGCACCTGCTCCCGGCTGTGGCCGAAGGCAAACGCAAAGCGGCTTCCTGCCTGCCTGAGAGCGGTGAAATCTCCGTCTTTCGTATCCTGAATGGTCGTCTCCCCGCATTGCTCGATTGCATAGCGCCCCTCAACAAATACAACAGGCATCACATCGGAGGATACATTGCCCACGATCAAATGCGCTTTCGCGTATAGGATCCGCATTTTTTCCTGATCAGGAAAGTGAAAGGCGATATAATCCCCTGTCACCGCATCAAATTCCAAATTGGATCCCGCCACATGGACCAGCACAAGCTCTCGGTGCGTCTTCGAGAAAAAACGAATACCAATCCGGTCTCCACTGAGCATACCCGCAAAATCATCGCTGAAATAAGAATCTCCGTCCAGGGCAGAGAAGGCAAACAGCTGCCCCCTGGCCCCATTTTTTCGGTACCATTCCAATGCCCTCCAAAGTGTCTTGATAAAAAGAAAAGAATCTCGGAGTAACCCTAATCTGACCCTTTTTACTCTGCCAAATTGTTTTACCCGAGATTCTTAAATTTTGTATTTGTCCATGCCCGCGCCAATCATACGTGATCTAATCGGCGACCACCGGATATCTGCCATCCAAAATGGAACTGAGCTTTCCCTTAAAAAACGCTTGACGCTATGAATGTCTTACTCCACAGACTTCATCGTCGGGAACAAAAGCACGTCGCGGATCGCGGAGGAATCGGTCAGCAGCATGACCATGCGGTCAATGCCAAAGCCGATGCCGCCCGTGGGAGGCATACCGATCTCCAGCGAATAGAGGAAATCCTCGTCGGTACGGTTGGCTTCCTCGTCGCCGTGCGCCAGCAGCTCTTCCTGGGCCTTAAAGCGCGCGCGCTGGTCAATGGGATCGTTGAGCTCGGAGTAAGCATTCGCCATCTCCCAGCCGTTCATAAAGAACTCAAAACGCTCCACATAATCGGGATTGTCGGGCTTCTTCTTGGTCAGCGGAGAAATCTCGATCGGATGATCCATGACGAAAGTCGGCTGAACCAAATGATCCTCAACGAACTCCTCGAAGAACAGGTTCAGAATGTCGCCCTTCTTATGGTGCGGCTCAAATTCAATATGCTTTTCCTTGGCAATAGCCTGCGCCTCTTCCAGCGTGTGAATCTCATTGAAATCCACGCCGGCATACTTCTTGACCGCATCCACCATGGTGATGCGCTCGAAGGGCTTGCCCAGATCCATTTCGATGCCGTTGTAGACGATCGTCGTCGTACCCAGAACCTCCTGCGCCAGATGACGGTAGAGATTCTCGGTCAGATCCATCATGCCGTGATAGTCCGTATAGGCCTGATACAGCTCCATCAGCGTGAATTCGGGGTTGTGACGGGTATCCACGCCCTCATTGCGGAAGACGCGGCCGATCTCATACACCTTTTCCAATCCGCCGACAATCAGGCGCTTCAGATACAGCTCCAGCGAAATGCGCAGCTTTACATCCTCGTCCAGCGCATTGTAGTGCGCCTCGAAGGGACGAGCCGCCGCACCGCCCGCGTTGGAAACGAGCATCGGCGTTTCAACCTCCATGAAGCCCTGCGCGTCCAGATAACGGCGAATCGTGGAGATGATCTTAGAGCGCTTGACAAAGGTATCGCGCACCTCGGGATTGACAATCAAATCCAGATAGCGCTGGCGATAACGGGTATCCGTGTTGGTCAGTCCATGGAACTTCTCCGGCAGCGGATGCAGCGACTTGGTCAAAAGCGTCAGCTCTTCCACATGCAGCGAGGCCTCGCCGGTCTTGGTGCGGAACACCTTGCCGCTCACGCCCAGAATATCGCCAATGTCGTCCTCTTTAAAGGCCTTGTAGGCTTCTTCGCCCACATCGTCGCGGCGCACATAAATCTGCACCTCGCCGGCGCGATCCAGAATATGCGCAAAGGACGCCTTGCCCATCACGCGGCGGGAAACCATACGGCCAGCCAGTCTCACCGTCTGTCCTTCCAGCTCTTCAAAGTGATCGTGAATGTCGCTGGACATATGCGTCCGGTCGAACTTCACAATTTCATAGGGATTATGTCCCTCGTCAATCAGCTTGTTCAGCTTGCCAAGACGAATCTGAGACTGCTCAGAGAGATTCATTTCCTCGGTCTGCATCTGATTTGCCTTTTCTTCAGCCATGATTCAAGAACTCCTTCTCAGTGCGTAATGGAGATGACGCGCAGCTTCACATTGCCGCCGGGCGTCTCAACATCGACAACATCGCCAACATGCGCGCCAATCAGCGCCGCGCCAATGGGCGATTCGCTGGAAACGAACAGCTTGGCCGGGTCCGCTTCGGTCGCGCCAACGATCTTGTATTCATCTTCCTCTTCATATTCCAGATCAAACACGCGCACAACGCTGCCCACGTTGGCCGCATCGCTGCCCTGATTGTCCACATCGATAATCTCGGCGTGCTCGATCATTTCCTGTACCTCCAGAATACGGCCCTCGATACGAGACTGCTTTTCACGGGCGGCGCTGTATTCGGCATTTTCGCTCAGATCGCCAAAGCCCTTCGCAATTTCAATTTCCTGCACAACTTCCGCGCGCTGGTTGGTCTGCAGATCATCCAGCTCTTCCTGAAGCTTGCGCAAGCCTTCTTTCGTCAATACTGCCATTTGAATTCCCCTCTCTTTTCAGGAAGCCCAAAATATATAACAAACACTGTGTTCATGCAACACAGTGCCTCACGACTTCCACGCATTTTCAGTATACCGTCTTTCGGCTCTTCTGTCAATAGAAGATTTCGTCACAAACACGTCAAGTTCCTTCTATAATATGAAACTTTAAAAAACAGGGCTTCCAGACCCCTTCCGTGAGGCCTGAAAGCCGCTGTTTTGATGTTTTAATCGGTCAGTTTGGCCACAAAGGAGGCAATGCGCTCCAGGCCCTCCTGAATCTTCTCGCGGGAGGTCGCATAGCTCAGGCGCACATGACAATCGCTGCCAAAGGCCTTGCCGGGCGTCACAGCCACTTTCATCGTCTCAAGCAGCATTTCCGAGAACGTGCTCGAACCGTCAATGACGCATCCCTCGTATTTTTTGCCGATGATGCCGGAAATATTCATCAGCGCATAGAATGCGCCCTCCGGCTTGATAACGTGCAGGCCGTCAATGCCGTTAATCAGCTCATACATCAGATCACGACGTGCGCTGAATTCCGTGACCATAGCCTGAATTTCCTTTTCACCGTTTCGCAGTGCCTCGGCCGCAGCAGCCTGTGCGATGGAATTGGGATTGGAGGTCGCATGGCTCTGGAAGCGGGTCATCGCCTTGACGACATCGATCGGGCCGACCGCATAGCCGATGCGCCAGCCGGTCATGGCGTAGCTTTTGGAAACACCGTTGACCAGAATGGTCTGCGCCTTGATCTCCTCGCCCAGCGACGCAATAGACACATGCTTCTCGCCGTCGTAGATCAGCTTTTCATAAATCTCATCCGAAATGACAAACAGCTGCTTTTCAACCGCCAGCGCCGCAATCTGCTCAAGCAGCGCCCGCGGACAGATGTTGCCCGTCGGGTTATTGGGTGTATTGAGTATAATCGCCTTGGTGCGGGAAGTCACAGCCCCGCGCAGCTGTTCAATGGTCACGCGGAAGCCATTTTCCTCGCTGGCTTCAACCAGTACCGGCACACCGTCGGCCATGCGCACCATCTCCGGGTAGCTCACCCAGGCCGGCGCGGGAATCAGCACCTCGTCGCCGGGATCCAGTATGGCGGCCAGTGCGTTATAAAGCGACTGCTTGGCGCCGTTTGAAACAATAATCTGAGCCGGGTCGTAGGTCAGACCGTTGTCCTTGAGCAGCTTGGCGGCAATGGCCTGGCGCAGCGCCGGCGTACCGGCAACCGCCGTATAGCGGGTCATGCCTTCGTCAATTGCCTTCTTGGCCGCATCGCAAATATACTTGGGCGTATCAAAATCCGGCTCGCCCACACCAAAGCCAATAACGTCAATCCCCTGGGCTTTCATTTCCTTGGCCTTTGTATCAATAGCCAGCGTCACAGAAGGCGCAATGGCCATGCAGCGTTTTGAAATCGTAAGCGCCATATGAAAGTCATCCTTTCAGCTTCCGGGCTCTGAGGCGAGCCTCTTTATGCGTTCTTTGTCTATTATATTCTGCATTTGCGGCGTGCGTCCTGCTCATTTTAAGCACTTTTGTGTTAAATATGAATTTTCATGTTTCCAATCCTGCAAAGTTTTTGTGTATGGCCTGCAAAAGTATCCTTCAAAATGCCCGAATTTTCCCGCCGTCAAAAAGGCACATAAAAAACCGCCCACCGTAATCGGAAGGCGGTTTTTAGCAAAACAAATCAATTAGTCCGTGGTGTAGGGCATCAGGGCCACAGTCCGGGCGCGCTTGATGGCTACGGACAGCTGACGCTGGTGCTTGGCGCAGGTGCCGG
>CAYOTH010000024.1:0-12819 GCA_964406835.1 uncultured Oscillospiraceae bacterium | reverse complement strand
CCGCTGACACTCCGGGTATGAACCGAATGCTCTGGCCAACTGAGCTACGCCGCCAAATGGTTGCGGGGGGAGGATTTGAACCTCCGGCCTCCGGGTTATGAGCCCGACGAGCTACCAGGCTGCTCTACCCCGCGATATCGTATTGCCATGTCTTGCAACAGGTAATATGATAGCATGGTTTGAGCGTTTTGTCAAGAGGGATTTTAAAATTTTCTTGGATTTTCTTACTTGCGGGTGCGCAGGCGCAAAAACAGGTCGCCAAAATGCGTGTGCATAACGTGAAGCGCCCATCCGGCAGGCAGCCTGAGCCAGTCTGAACCGGCCAGAAAGCCCATTGGCCCCTGAAAGAAGGGGCTCAGGCGAAGATAGAGCGGCTGCGTCTTCAGTGCGCGGAGCCAGGATCTTCGATCGGCGCGGCTCAGGCGGCGCCTCGGGTCATAGAGACGCTCCAGCGCCGAGAGAATGTAGCGCGCGTAGAGGGCGGACAGGGTGGTGAGTACGGTTTCGTCCAGTGTGTTCCAGTCTTCATAAAGGGTGATCAGCGCTTCGAGGCGGCGGCTGTTGAGGGGGAAGTAATTTTCCAGCGTGCGGCCGGTTAGACTGCCCTGCGTCCGGCGGGCGTAGTGATAGCCGCCTTCGTCCAGTACAATCAGGGAGCGCGCGTGACGGGCGCAGTCGATGTTAAAGAGGATGTCCTCGATCAATTCGACCGACTCGAAGTCGAGGGCGTGCGCTTTGAGAAAATCGGCACGATAGAGCTTGTTCCAGGCGTAGCCCAGAAGCGTTTGCTGCTCCAGTGCGATGATTTCCGGGGCCATATCTGCCTGCGAGGCGCAAAAGCGCGGCTCCGGAATAAGGCGTCGCGTTAAAGACAGCGTGCCGTTCGGGGCATAGTGCTCCTCCGTGACGCCAAAAATTAGCCAGTCGGCCGGCGTTTTTTCCAGGGCGCGCACGCATCTTTCGAGCAATTGTTTTTCGATAATGTCGTCGGAATCCATAAAGAAAATATACGTTCCGCGAGCAGCCTCCAGCCCTGTATTTCGGGCGCGGCTCAATCCGCCGTTCTGCGCGCAGTGAATGACACGAATGCGCGAGTCCTTCAGAGCCCACTGATCGCACAGCGTGCCGCATTGATCGGGCGAGGCATCGTCGATCAAGATCAGCTCGAAATCGCGCATCGTCTGATTCAGTACGCTGCAAATGGCGCTTTCAAGCCATTTTTCTACGCCGTAAACCGGCATAATGACACTGAGCAGGCATTTCATCGTCAGTTTCTCCTTGCATTAGTTTATCGGCGCGCTTTCAGGCAGGTGAACAGGCGCGTGCATTTGCGCTTGACGAGCGATATGAATTGTCCTTCGAGCAGCACCAGCGGCGCGCAGCCTGTTTTCATTGACCAGAACAAAATTTTCATCATAGAGGAACGGGGGCAGGCCGTTTGAAGCGCCTGGGCCAGCTGATCGCTGGAGAGCATGGCGCGCACGGCATCGAGCTTCTGGGCGCGAGAATCCGGACAGGCCGGGTTGGCGACGTTTTCAATGCAGCCGATGACGCGTTCGGCATAACGCCGGTAAATCATTTCGAGGCTGTCGGGATCATTAATGTTCCAGTGCCGGTAAAGATCCAGCATCCAGCGATGCTCCTCCTCGCGCTTTTCATACATATCGGCGCGGTAGCGGGCCGTTTCGCTTTCAGCGCGGGCGCGGATGAAGTGATAATAGGCTTGCTGCACGACGCCCACGCGCTCGATATCGCTGAAAACCGCCAGATTAAAAGGAAAATCATCCCAGAAGGTCGCGGGAAACTGAATCTTGTTTTCCTTGAGGTAATCGGCGCGGTAGAGCTTGTTCCAAGGGGTGTAGAGCAGATTTTTGTCAAACAGACGGTAGGCTGCCGCCCGAAAAGCGTCCTGGGAGGCAAAAATTTCAGTTTCCTGGCTGAGCGTCTGGCAGGAAAAGTGTTCGGTATCGGAGTAGGTGTCGATGTAAAAGCCGGCAATGACGGCCTGAAGATTGTGCTTTTCGGCCGTTTGATAAAGGTCGTTCAGCATAGCGGGCTCGGCCCAATCGTCGGCGTCCATGAAGAAGAAATAGCGCCCTGAGGCCAGCGTCATGGCGCGGTTTCGGGCCGCGGGCGCGCCGGCGTTTTCCTGGTGAACGACGCGAATGCGCGCATCCTGCGAAGCCAGCTGGTCGCACAGCGCGCCGGTTGAATCGGGTGATCCGTCGTCAACGATGATCAGCTCGAAATCACGCAGCGTCTGCTCCAGCAGAGAGCGCACGGCGCGTTCGATGTATTGTTCAACCCGATAGGCGGGCATGATGACGCTGATGGCTGGCACGTTTTTTTCCTCCGTTTATCGTCATAAAGTTCTATTATCATAGCACGGATTGCAGGTCTTGGCAATCATCCTTTTTTGATAATTTGGCTTTGAAACGGATCGGCGGGTTTGGGGAAATTTTCAGGGCTTGTTTGACGTCGCACAGGGGCGGATTTCTTTTCATATTTTCTGGGGGATGAACGGGTGAATCCGGGAAAGAGCGTGGCGCGGCGCGGACAAATATGCTATAATAAAGGCAAAACAGATTCGCCTGTCTTTAATTTGCCTAAAAGGGAGAAACGCCATGTCCATACGCTATTTGACCGGACGCGCCGCTTCGCTGAAGCCGCGCCTTTATGAGGAAATGTGCGCCGCTTTAAATGATGGCGGCACTGAACCGCTGATTGTGCTGGTTCCCGAGCAGTATACGCTGGAATCCGAGCGGGAGCTGATTGAGGCGCTGCATATCGAAGGTTCGTTTCGCTTGCAGGTGCTCTCTCCCGCGCGACTGTACTCGCGTATTTTTGACGAGACAAGCCGGCCGGATGCGGTGCGCGTGGACGAGCAGGGGCGGGTTATGCTGATGCACGCGGCCCTTAAAGGGCTGACGCGCGAGCTGACATGGTACCGCGGCGCGCAGCACAAAAGCGGCTTTGCCGAGCGGGCTGCCGGGCAGATTAAGGAGCTGAAGCAGGCCGGTTATACGCCCGAACGCCTCCGGGAGTTGGCTGAATCGATGAAAAGCGGGCCGCTTGAGGCCAAGCTGAAGGATTTATCGATCATATGGACAGCGTATGAGGCGACGCTTGCGGGGCGCTATATGGACGGCGAGGACGAATTATTCCGCGCGCTGGAACGCGTCAACGAGGCGCCGTTTCTCAAGGGCGCGCGGATCTGGGCGCATGGCTTTGAGCTGGTG
Organism: uncultured Oscillospiraceae bacterium; assembly: GCA_964406835.1. Classification (GTDB taxonomy): domain Bacteria; phylum Bacillota; class Clostridia; order Christensenellales; family Aristaeellaceae; genus Firm-10. The sequence goes on along the minus strand of CAYOTH010000024.1, from coordinate 9,580 downwards.
TCGCCGACGCTGGCACGCACGCTGACGGCTTTGGCCGCGCAGCACGGCGTCTGTTTATTGCTGCCGCTGGAATGCGATGAGACGGTCGGGGATTACGAGACATTTGAGCCGGTGCGGCGCACGTTTGAGCGACTGTGTTGCATGATTTCAGAGGAGGGTATCGCCTGGGAGAAGGTCTATTTGGAGGAACTCGCTCAGCAGGAGAGCGAGCTGTTGAGGCTGCGGCGCGAGATCAATGCGCTCTTTCCCCGGCCATGGCCCGAAAGCCCGCGCGCTGTGCGCCTGGCTTCCCGGCGCAATCCGCTGGACGAGGCCATGTTGGTCATGGCCACCATTCGAAGCCGCGTTATGAGCGGCGCGATGCGCTGGCGGGATGCGGCGATTGTCTGCTTTGAATTGCCGGACTATGATGATGCGCTGCGCCGGGCTGCTGCGCTGTACGAGGTTCCGATTTTTCTGGAAACCGGACGAAGCGCCGATCGCAATGCGCTGTCGCGCTTTGTGACGCTGGTGTTGCGCCTGACGGCCGCCAATTGGCCGCTTGAGGATGTGCTTTCGATTATGCGCACCGGGTACACCGATTTGACCGACGAGGAGGCCGATCGCCTGTCTCGGGCGGCCATTGAGCAGGGTTTAAACGGCGTTTTGTGGAAGCAGCCGCTTCACCGCTATCGGGATGAGCGCGATGCCGAATTGGAACCGCTGCGCGAAAGGCTGGTGGCCCCATTGCAGGCCTTTGAAGAGGCGTTTTTGAAGGCGGAGGGAACGCGGGATCAGATGGCGGCGCTGTGGACGCTGCTGGAACGCGTCGGGGCGCATGAAAAGCTGGCGGCCTTTGAGGCGGAATGCGCCTCGACCGGGCTGTGGGAGGCGGCCAATGAGAACGCGCAGGTCTGGAACAGGCTGATGACCACGCTTGATCAGATGGAGGAGCTGATGGACTCCGGCACGCTGAGCGCGCGCGATGTCAGCGAGATGATTGCGCAGTCGCTGGCGGCCTCACAGATTAAGCCGCTGCCGCAGTCGGGGGATGCGGTGATGATCGGCAGTCTCAGCCATTTGCGCGGCGACAGCGTGGATACGCTTTTTGTCATGGGATGCAACGAACGGCGCGCACCGACGGCGAGTGGGCTGTTTCAGCTGCGGGAGCGCGAGCTCTTGGGCGGCGAGAAGGGGATCTGGCTGGCTCCGGATGCCGGAGAACGCAGTCGCCTTTCGGCCATTGACTTAAGCGCCACGCTGGCCATGGCCCGGCGCTTCGTCATCTTCACCTATGCGATGTCCGACCCTGAGGGCGCGGCGGTGATGCCTGGCTCCGTGGTGAGCAGGCTGCGATCTGTGTTTCCCAAATTGCAGGATTCAGGCGGTCTGGACGGTGCGCCGCGCATGGAAAAGCTGCTGCTGAATGCGCCGGATGCGGCGATGATGCATTTCTCCGGCGCGCTTTCAAAGGGTGAAATCAGCGATTCGCAGCGTGGCGCTCTGGCGGCGCTTTATCATTTGGGAACGCAGGGCCAGAGGCTGGAGGGGATTAGGAAGGCGGCGCAGGCCCGGACGTTTTCAGAGGATATCGACCGGGCGACGGCCAGACAGCTTTATGGCGGGCCGTCGTCGGTCAGCGTGACACGCCTGGAGCGCTATGCCGCCTGTCCGTTTATGCATTTTGTTCAGTATGGACTGCGGCCGGATGTCATTGAACCCTATGCACTGAAGAAGACTGACGAGGGAACCTTTTATCATGAAGCGATGGAGGATTTTCTGCGTAATGCGCAGGTGGGCGGACTGAGCGCCGAGGAGGCGGTCGAGCGCATGGACGCTGTTTCTGAGCGGCTGCTGGCGCCGATGATGGACGGCCCGCTGGGGGATAACCCGGTGATGCTGGCGCATAGTCGCCGTATGCGCATGGTGGCCCGGCGCGCGGCGGGCACAGTCACGCGGCATCTGTCCCAAAGTCAGTTTGAGCCGTGTGCGCTGGAGGTCAAATTCGGAGAATATGCCCCGGCCATTGTGCTGCATACGGCCGCGGGAGACGTGCCGGTTCAGGGCCGGATCGACCGCATTGATCAATGGACGGACGAGGACGAAACCTGGCTGCGCGTGATTGACTATAAAAGCGGCTTGAGTGATATGAATCTCTCCCGGCTGTATTTCGGCTTGCAGCTTCAGCTGATTATTTATTTGGCGGCAGCGCTTGGGCAAAGCGACAGCCATCCGGCGGGCGCCTTCTATTTTAAGGTGGCCGATCCGCTGGTGGAGGATGAGTCGCGTGATCCGGAGGTTATTGAAGGCGAACGCGTGCGCGAGCTGCGCTTGAGCGGGCTTTACATTGACGATAAGGCCGTATTGGACGCCATGTCGCCAGGCGTTGATAAAATTGTCAATCTGCGCCTGAAAAACGACGGTACGCCCTGGGGTTCGGCGTCCATGCTGGATGAGGACGGTTTTGCGCTGCTGATTCGCTACGCCATTTCGGCGGCTGAGCAGATGGCCGGGGAAATTATCGAGGGAAAGACCGGCATTGATCCCAAGAAAATGAGCGGATTTTGCTCGTGCGATCATTGCGACTGGCGCGTGATCTGTCAGCAGGATCCGCTGCTGGGCGGCATGCCGCGCGCCCTTAAGCCGTCCGTCAGTCAAAAGGATGTCCTGGGGCTGATTCGAGAGCGCTTTGAAGCCGAAAAGGAGCAGGGCGAAGAGCTTTGATCGGGATTTTATAAAAAACGGCGCCTTCCGGAGATGATTTCTCCGAAAGGCGCACGGCAGGGGCGATCAGATCCTGTCCTTGATTTTGGCTAGGCTGTTTTCGATGATTGTGATGACCTCGGCGTCCTTTTCAGCGGCACGCTGATGTTCCAGATGGGCGCGGGCCTTGGAATCATTCATGGCACTGAGCGCTTCGACGGCATGAATGCGGGTGGTTTTATCCGAATTGTGAACCAGCGGCACGAGCGCATTGAAGGCGATGTCGTCGTGGCAGCGTCCCAGCGCGTCAATGGCGGCCAGGCGCACGTCGTCGTGCTTGTCCGTCAGATAGGACGCCAGCTTTTCGGCGTTGCCTTTTTCGGCGAGTTTGGCGATTTTTTCGAGTTTGTTTCCGAACAGCATAATAAATTTCCTCCATTCTTGCTAAGCTGTTGATTGTCAGGATTGTGATAAGGCCTGAAACGGAAGCAAAGATGATTGGTAAACTGTTGTTTACCATTATTGTAGCATGGGCCGGAATTAAGTCAAGTGATTTCAAGGTTTGTTTCTTCAAAAATCATACAAAAGCCATATTTAGAGGGGGCTGTCAACCACATGAAGGCGCGTGAATTGAGCGACCAAATGATGATGTTTTATCGTCTGTACAATGAAAAGGTGCTTAGAAAGTTTCAGGGGTTGCACCGGGAGGCCATGCCGCCGGCGCAGTATTTTCTGCTGGAAATCATTGCGGCGGCCGGTCGGATTACGGTGGGTGATTTGAGCGAGCGGGCGCTGATGCAAAAGCAGCAGGTGACTAAGGCCCTCAATCATCTGGAGGAGAAGGGCTTTGTGGTGCGCAAGCGGCTGCCGGAAAACCGGCGGCTTGTGTGGCTGGAATGCACCCCGCAGGCTCAGGTGCTTCAGCAGGCGATGACACAGGAGGCTCAGGCGCAGCTGAGCGCCATCTTTGATCGGCTGGATGAAGAAGATATGGGCGATTATCTGGAGGCCATGAAAACGGTTAATCGCATTTTGGAGAAGTTTCCCGTCGGCTGATCGGGCAGAGAATGCCAACGGGCAGGCGTGCATGGTTTGCGGGCGCGATGGACACACTCTCTCACAGAGATGATCCAAAGGAGCCGATGCGATGTGACGCCGTTTGAAACAAGGAGAGCGCGGCTTGATTGGGCGGCCTTTCCCCGCCCGATGCAGGGCCTGTCGGCCCGGGAGAAGGAGCGGCTTGGCCTGGCGGTGCTCTGGGAAGCGGGCGAGGCGCTCTATTGGCCGGCGGAGGTGTCGGGTGATCAGGCGCGCCGTGCTTCGGCCCTGTGCCGGGAGATTCAGGAGGATGCGCTTTATCTGAGCGCGCTGTTGCCATCCTGCCCGCCAATTGAACGGGCTGTGCGCTTGGAGCAGCTTCAGGCCGACTTGACGGCGGCGCTTTGCCTGGTGCCGGGGACGCAGTCGGTGCGTGCGGCGCTTGAGTTTTTTCTGATAGAGGATACCGATCGGCTGTATCGCTTTGCCAATCTGTTGGACGAAGAGCAGGAACGCCCGGCCGAAAGCATTTTGGAGGGGCAGTGTGAAATTACGCCCGGCCGTCCCTGTGCGGCAGCGCACCGGGATCCGATTGATTCGGTGTTTGACGGGCTGGATTTTGAAAACGGCTCGCGTAGTGCGGCGCTGAGCGTCGTGCTTTTAAGCGGACTTAAAGGGCAGGTCGCGCGCGTTTATACGGCCTGTGCGGCGACGGCAGCGCCTCAGGCTCGGGCGATGTTTGCCGAAGCGGCGCTGCTTTTACAGGAGCAGTTCATTGCTTATTCGTCGCTGTGGGACGAACGGCTTTCGGGCGCGGAACGGCTGCTTTGGCGGCGGCGCGCGGCGCAGTATCTGTTTGAGTCGCTTTACGCAGGGGAAAAGCATGATTTTTTGCGCACGCTTTGGCAGGATATGGCGGCGCGCAAGGCGTCCCAGCTTCATGGTGCGCTTCTTTTGGCAAATCGGGCGAAGGATGAACTGCTGCCGCCGCGTTTTGTGCTGGCGGATCATTCCGCGCGGGTGCGGGCTGTTTTAGCTGCACAGGCAACGCTCACCCGGCTTCGCGAGGCGCTGATACCGGTGGAGCAGATGCCTGCCGATCAGGCCTATTTTGCCTATCAGCGCGCCCGGCTTGGCGACGGACGCGCGCTGCCTTCGCATGATGTGATTCAGCGCTATATTGAACGCTATGGGACGGATTATCGCTTTGAAAAGCATCCCAGCGCCTTGGAGGCGCATCATAACCGGCATATCGATAATCTGGCGCTGGCCCGCGGCCGGGTTGCTCTGGTCGAGCCTTAGTGGAACGGTGAAACATGCTCTAAAAGGCGGGCTTTTAATACCGCCACTTGAAAACGCATAAGTATGGTTTGCGGTGGTTGAGCCGTCATGCTGTATGCGGGAGTTGATGTCATGAGTCAGTTTGCTGGTCTATTCCTTTCGAACAATCCGCAGATGCTGCGCAGCGTTTGTGAGCAGCCCTGCCATGTGATGGGGCGTCATGCGCTCTGCGCGCAGGGCGTCGCTACGGACGGCGGAGCGATGGCGCTGCTGGTGGGACGGCTGCGAAACGTGGCCTATGTGCGGGAAAAGGTGCGGTCGCTGGGCGAGAAATACACCGAATCGGATAGCGCACTGCTGTTGGGAGCGTATCGGCTTTGGGGCGAGGATTGCGTGATGCGGCTGGAAGGCGAGGTGCTGCTGGCAGTCATCGATCAGGACGCCGGACAGTTGCTGCTCTCGACTGATCGCATGGGTGCGGCCGGGCCGTTGTTTTATGCGGCGGTTCGCGGCGGGATTGCCTTTGCCTCGCATCCGGAGCCGCTTTTGGGCGTGCCGGGCGTCTCGCGCGGCGTTGATCGCGAAGGGCTGAGGATGCTCTTTGGCCTGGGTCCGGCGCGCGTTCCCGGCAGTACGCCCTTTCGCGATGTGCTTCAGTTGCCGCCGGGCGTTATGCTGACGGCTGACGGCCGAGTCCATCAGACGCGGCGATGGTTTCGTCTGGAAGCGGCGCCCCATGAGGAGGATGCCGGGCAGACTGTCGATACGGTGTGCGGTTTGCTTGAACAGGCAGTTGATGAGACAAGGACCTGTCATCCGCTGTCTATGCTTTCGGGCGGGCTGGATTCGACGGCCTTAACGGCGCTTTTGGCGCGAGGCGGCGAAGAGGTGCGCACGTTTTCCGTCGATTATGAGGACAACGACGTCTATTTTCAGGGCGGCCGCTATCAGCCGGAGCAGGATGCGCCTTATGTGGAGCGCGCCGTTTCCGCGCTGGGCTGTCGCCATACCCGGGTGGTGCTGCCGGTTTCGGCACTGTTGGAAACGCTGGACGAGGCGGTTGTTTCACGCGGCTTTCCCGGCATGGCTGACATTGATGCATCGCTGTGGCTGTTCAGTCGGGAATTGGCTCGGCAGGGGGATTATGCGCTGTCGGGGGAGTGCAGCGACGAGGTTTTTGGTGGCTATCCTTGGTTTAACCGGGAAGAGCTGATTTTTTCCGAGGGCTTTCCCTGGTCCGGCTCGCTGGCGCTGCGCGAATCGGTGCTGCGCCGTGATGTGCGGGAGGAGCTGAAGCTGGCCGATTATGTTGATCGCGTCTATCGCGAGGCCGTGGCGCGCCAGAGTGTGCTGAGCGGCGAAACGGCGCGCGAGACGCGGCTTCGCAGGCTTCAGGGGCTGTGCTTTGAATTTTTTATGAGCAATCTTCAGGAACGGGCCTTCTGCATGGGGCAATCTTCCGGCCTGACGGTGCTGACGCCCTATTGCGATGAGCGGCTGGTAAGCTATGTTTATAATGTTCCCTGGGATATGAAGCGTATGCTGGGCGTTGAGAAAGGCCTTTTGCGCGCCGCTCTGCGCGATTTGCTGCCGGAGGATTTGCTGATGCGCCGCAAGAGCCCTTATCCCAAAACCTATCATCCGGTTTATGAACGCATGATTAAAGAGCGGACGGTGGCCATGCTCGAGGATTCGGCGTCGCCGCTTGGGGATTTGCTCGATCAGACGATGATTCGGCGCCTGATTGCCTCGGATTTATCGCCTGCCGAGACGCCGTGGTTCGGTCAATTGATGGCCGGGCCGCAAATGTTAGCATATTTATTACAAATAAATTTTTGGCTGAAGCGCTACGATGTGACGATTTTTGCATAAATAATAGTTTTCGACGTGAAAATATACGGGTGTTGTGAATAAAATAGTTGTTTCATAAATCGAATCGATAATAAAATGAATATATTGCCGAAGTATTACATTTTTACTCGATGTGTGCTATAATAGAGCTATGCTGATAATGGAGCTGGTGAAGAATGGTCTATCGGATACTGTTGTCGTTGAAAAACGCGGATGTGTTGAAGAGACTGGCGGAGGAGATTAAGAGCCGCCGGATTCCCTGCGAAGTGGGCGCCTTTCGCTCGGCGCTTGGGCTGATGCGGGTTCGTTCCTTTGATCATGCGGATGCCGTTATAGCTGATTGGTCAATTCTGGAGGCGGGCGCGCTGGCCGAAAGCCTGGCTCATGGCTTCATGCGCGGACGGCTGCTGCTCTGCGGCGAGGCGCCGGATGAACGGGCGGCGCAGGCCCTGCTGGGCAGCGGGGCGCGCCTCTGTCTGGAGACAGAGGATGTGGAGCGGATTTGCGATGAGCTGGAGGATATGCTGGATGCCGGCATCATGAAGGCGCAGCAGGACGACATTGAGATGTTGCTCAGCGCCATTGCCGTGCCGCTGACGCTCAAGGGCGGGCAGTATCTGGAGGCGGCGCTGAAAATTGCGCTTGAATCGCCGGAGTTGATTCGCAATGTCAAGCAGGGGCTTTATCCGGCCATTGCCGAGATGTGCGGAGACAGCGTGCAAAATGTCGAACGCAGCATTCGCTATACGATCGAGCAGAGTTGGAAGCAGATGAACAGCCGCCAGAGGACGCGCCTTTTGCCGCAGTGTTCGCACAGGCCGGGCAACAAGATGTTCCTAGCACAGATGCTGCGCCGTCTGGAAAAGTAATCAGTCATCAAGCGGCCGTCGATTTTAGAGTAAGAGAACGGGACGAAGTGGACGTCGGGAGGCGTCGGCTTCGTCCCGTTTTTGCGTGCTGAAACAGGCCTATAAAGATGGGCTTTCGCTCATGTCATTTTGTTGGGGGAGGACTGGATTTTTTTGCTTGATGCAGGAGGCCAAAGCGGCTGTTTTCAGGAGGCGGCGGATTGCGGGGTTTCTTGAGTGGCGGGGGGGCGCTCTCCTCACGGCGTGCCATTTGCAGCACGAGCACACTCATGTCGTCTCCGGGGCGGCCACCTTGCCGCGTTAGCGCTGCCTTGCGCAGGGCCTGGGCCAGCGCCTGGGGCGGCTGTCGTCCGGCTTCGAGCGTAACTTTTTTCAGCCATTCCAGCTGGCCCTCGCGAAGATCGTCGGCAATGCCGTCCGAACAGAGGATCAGCGTATCTCCCGGGCGCACGGCAAAGCGCTGTTCTCCGGGCTCGATCTTTTCCAGAATGCCGATGGGCAGATGACCGCCGGGTAGCATATAGGCTTGGCCGTCGCGGATCAGCAGAGACGAGCAGGCCCCAAGCTTGCTTAGCGATACCGAGCCGCTTTGCAGATCCATCAAGCACAGATCAACTGTAGCAAACAGCTCGCCGCTTTGCAATTGAAGCAGCGCGTTGATGGCTTCAAGAGAGCGGGCGCTGTCCAGCCCGGCTTCCAGGAAGGTGCGGATCAGGCGAATGGTGCGTCGGCTTTCGCTGGCGGCCCGCTCTCCGCTGCCCATGCCGTCCGAAAGTACGGCCAGAAGCCGTCCGTCCGGCAGCAGGCCGATGTGCGCGGTATCGCCGCAGGCTTCGCCCTCGTGCAGCGGGGTGATGCTCAAGCCCGCGCGGACGTGTAGGCGGGGCGCGGCGAAAAAGCGTAGCGTCATTTGGCCATAGGGGCGCGAGGGTATCAGTGAATAGCCCAGCGCGTCGCTGAGGGCTTCGCTGGCCCGGCGTGCTCTCGCCTCTGTCCAGCAGGCGTTTTGCAGCGCGGCGGTGATTTCAGGGCGCGGCTGAGAGACAGCATAGACATGTTGGACAGAGTATCCGGCTTTTTCCAGCGCGGCGTTGGCGGCGGCCATCAGGGCCGGGTCGAGTGCATTTGCCTGAGCGGCGCTTTGGCTCAGCTCATTTAAAAAGGAGGCGCATTGGCGCAATTGCCCGGAGACAACATTTCGAATGTCGCCGCGCTGTCGGGTCATGAGGCAGTGCTCGGCCAGCTCGCTCAGCAGTGGGCCAAGACGCCGGTCGATTTGCGTCGAGCGCCGACAGTGGCGCGCCAGCTCAGGGGAACGTTCGCATAGCGGAACACAGCGGCCTCCCAGCGCTTCGCTGATTAGGCGACACATCAAGCGTCCAGCTTCGGGATGATCGCCCTCCCAGCAACGCGAATAATCGGGACAGTCGCTGCACAATCTGCCGCGCAGGCGCAGAATCAGCTCGCTTTCCGCAGGCAAGGCCTCGTTGGTGGTGTAGCCGTCGGCAAGTGTTTCGAATACGCGGGAAAGGCGTTCGAGTCGCCGGGTCAGCGCGCGCTGGTCGGGTGAGCAATTTGGCGGGAGGTCTTCGCCGCCCTTGATGAGCCGCTGGACGGCCGAAAGCCAGCCGGTCGGGAAAAGGCAGTAAATCAGGCCGCCTATAAAGAGCGGCAGCGGATCGATGCGGCCCGGCGTAAAGCCGATACCCTGCGTCAGCGCCAGCATATTGCCGGCGGCTAGAGCCAGTGACGCAGCGGGACGGGGTAGCATAGAGACGCAGCCGGCCAGAAGACCGCTCAGAGCCAGGGCCGATCCGGCGGGTGAGAGGCCTGTTCCCAGCGCCAGAGCCGCCGCTGCG
>CAYOTH010000023.1:0-12892 GCA_964406835.1 uncultured Oscillospiraceae bacterium | reverse complement strand
GCCTCTATTATATCAGAAAAGGCCGCTTTTTGCGACCTTTTTTGACAGGCTGAGCTTTAGCAAAAGCTATGGAGCCACAGAGTCGATGGGACATTACTGAGAAATAGCAAGTAATCGATATTGTGTAAGCTGGAATGGGATTTTGAATTAATCCCCGAGTAGGGGATTTGCAAAGTGAAGAGCGTGATTGATAATATGCTCGATGCCCTCTTAAGAGGAAGGTCACAGGAGATAAGCCCTTATAGGGCTGGATGGGATAAAGTTCGGGCGGATAGCCGTTTAATGCCGGTTATCGGGAAGTTTTGGGCTTGAGCAGGCCAAGCTCGAAGCGCCGGTTCAGCTCCCACAGCGCTGTTTTGTTGCTGTCGTAATGAAGTCGTGTTTGAGCGTCTTGATAAGTCAGCCATACGTATTGAGTGTGCTCTTGGGATAAATGCAGAGACGTTTCATTGAGCCGAACACCAAAGGCATATTCGGGAATCACAAAGCAATCCGGCCCCCAGAGCGCTGCGGCGTTTTTAAAGCAGCTGGCCGGAATGCTGCAGCAGGTATCAAGAGGCGTGTAGTCACAAGGTTAGGGAAATGCCCGCTTCCTCAAAGGCTTCCCGTTTCGCCGCGTCCATGAGGGAAGGATCCTCGTCCTCCCCGCCGCCGGCGATGAATTGCCAGATGGCTATGTCGATTCTTCGCAGAAGCCCATATTGAATTACGTTTTCTTTTATGAAATAGGGAATGACCAAAACCTGATATCTGGCTCGAGCCATAGTCTGTCGCCTCCAAGTTTTTTATGTTTCCAGTCAATGCGGAGCGAAGTGCAAGGATCAAATGGCGCATTTTTCATGCGGACGCCGACATAGCATGGAGCGGAAGGGAGCGTGAGGAGATGAATAGCCGTCTTTTCAGGGGATTGGGTACGGCGCTGGTGACGCCGTTTCGAAATGGCGAAGTGGATTGGGCGGCCTTTGAGGGGCTGGTGAGGCGGCAGGTGACCTCCGGCGTCGAGGCGCTGATTATCTGTGGCACAACGGGCGAACCGGCCGCGCTGAGTGATCGGGAGCGCGATGGGCTGATTCGGCGGGCCATAGAAATCTGCGCGGGGCGCTGCCGCGTCGTGATTGGCACGGGGGCCAATGACACCGGCCGTGCTGTGATGCTGTCGCGGCAGGCTCAGGCTGCGGGCGCGGATGCGTTGCTATTGGTTACGCCGTATTATAACAAAACGACTCAGGCCGGATTGACGGCGCACTATACAGCGGTGGCCGACGCCGTGCAGCTTCCGATGATTTTGTACAATGTTCCCTCGCGCACCGGGATGAATCTGCTGCCCGAAACAGCGGCGCGGCTGAGCGAGCATGAAAACATTGTCGGCCTCAAGGAGGCCAGCGGGAATATTGCGCAGATGGCCGAGCTAGCACGGCTGTGCGGCGAGAGCATGGCGCTGTATTCGGGAAATGACGATCAGACGCTGCCGGTGCTGGCATTGGGCGGGCAGGGCGTTATTTCTGTAGCGGGTAACGTTTGCCCCGAGGCGATGCGGGCAGTGATGGAGCGCTGGTTTTCCGGCGATGCGGCAGGCAGTCGGGCGCAGCAGCTTAAATTGCTTCCGCTGATGAAGGCGCTCTTTGCCGAGGTCAATCCCATTCCCGTTAAAGCGGCGCTGGCCATGCTGGGCCTGTGTACCGACGAAGTGCGTCTGCCGCTGCTTCCGGCAACACCGGGATGCCGATTGGGACTGCGGACGGCCATGACGGCGCTGGGCCTGCTTGAGTGACAAAAAAACACGTTGCCTTTTTGCTGAGGGCAGCGCGCATAAGGAAAAGTCTTTTATAATCAGACGTTGAAATCGCAGGCGGCGGAGGATTCACGCACTTCATGCATACGCTTGCGGATGGGCATGTGCAGCGGGTGCGTCTGATAGGCGTCAAAGGCTGCGCGATCGGTAAAGGTGCAGATCAGCGCGATGTCGTAGGAGCGTTCGCTGCCCAGAATGTCGGAACCGGCTTCCAGATCGACAAGTCCTTCGACATGGCCCTTCATGGTATAGAAATTTTGAACCAGCTCAGGAATATCGGCCTTGAATTCAGGCTTGATGCGGAAAAGCACGATGTGACGAATCATAATGTGACGTCCTCCTTTGAATGTGATACCTTTATTATAGCAGATGGAACGCTGAAATGCAATGCCTCCGCATGGGGAAGACTTGTGCGGAGGCATGACTAAATTGGGGCGGTATTATGAGGATTTGAGTCGGAACGGATGACAAAGGGCGAAAATGTGGTATAATAAGCCCAGGCAGGATGAATGCTGCACGATTTGAGTACATGAGGAGGAAGCAGCTATGCTTTACATGGATCCGACATATGCTATTTTGATTCCGGGCGTGCTGGTGTCGTTTTGGGCGCAGTGTCGCGTGGAGAGCGTGACGCGCCGCTATTCTGCAATTCCGGCGCGCTGCGGGCTGACCGGCGCCGAGCTGGCGGCGCGTATGCTGCGCGACGAGGGCGTTGACGATGTGATCATTGAACGGGTTTCGGGTCGGCTAACCGATCATTATGATCCGTCCAGCCGGACGCTGCGCCTGTCGTGTGCAGTGGCCGATTCAACGTCCTTGACGGCCTTGGGCGTGGCGGCGCACGAAACCGGCCATGCCTTGCAGCATCGCGATGCGTATCGTCCGCTGGTGCTTCGCACGGCCGTTGTTCCGACGGTCAATATCGGATCGAACTTGTCCTGGCCGCTGTTTTTATTGGGGCTTGTTTTCAATTGGCAGCCGCTGGTGACGCTGGGTATCGTATTCTTTATGCTGACTGTGCTCTTCACGCTGATTACTCTGCCGGTGGAGTTTAACGCCAGCCGACGGGCTATGACGGCGCTGTCGGCCGAGGGCTACTTGCAGCCGGATGAATTAAGCGGCGCCGGAAAGGTGCTCAAGGCGGCCGCGATGACCTATGTAGCGGCGGCGCTGACGGCCATATTGCAGCTGTTTCGCCTGCTGGCAATTTCCAATCGGCGTCGGGAAAGGTGAAAAGTAGATCCAAGATTCCAAGAGGCTCCGTTTCGAAGGACACTTCGAGACGGAGTCTCTTTTATGGCGTTTCGTCCTGGCTATCGGAATGACTCAGCCGATAATTTCCGGGCGTGGTGCCGTATTGTGATTTGAATAGCTTAGTGAAATGGAAAGGATCGGAAAAACCGCTCAATTCGGCGATGCGAGCAACCGATAGATGCGAGGAAATGAGTAGCTTGCAGGCGTAATGCAGGCGGAGGTTACGTAGGTAATTGTGGAAGGATTGGCGTGTGATTTCGCGAAAGCATTTGGCAAAGTAGCTTTCAGAAAGCGATGCTAGTTCGGCGGCCTGACTGACGGAAATATTTTCGGCAAAGTGGCTGTCGAGAAAGAGCATAACGCGCTGTATAGCTGATAAAATATCGGCTGAACGATGGGCGCAGCCGCTTTGGACGGCCAATGTGCGCCGAAGATTGGCAATCCAATCGATCCATTGGTACCAGAAATTGCAGCGCTGGAAAGCTGTATCCGGGCAATCACTTTTTAAAAGATGACGCCACTTAAGATGAACGCCAAAGAACAGATTGGCCAACGTATTGGGGGAGAGGCGCAGGCGCTGTATGGTCGAGAGAATTTTAAGATACAGGGCGTCGTTATTCAGCCAATCCAGAGAGTAGAGCTGTTCTTCGATCCAGCGAAAGGTTTTAGGATCCGGAGCGGGCGGAGTGATGTGCGGTGACTCGGGTTCATAAATGCGCAGATTGGGCAGGGCGCGATAAAAATAGTCGCGGTTTATAAAAAATTCACCCGCATAGAGCACATCGGGAAGTCGTATTTGCGTAATATCGCTGAAAAAGAGCAAAAATGCGCCGTCACAAAGATGATTTTCGATATGGATACGCATTCCTTCGTCGGTTGGGGTTTCGAATAGCAGCAAATGATTATCGTGGCCGAGCGGCCGGCATTCACATTTTATTGACGCAGGCGGCGTATAATCAGACATGTTGATGACCATCAGCGCCTGATTGTAGCTTTCTGGAATGAGGCGTGTATCGGAGATTTCTCTGCGCCGGTGAACGGTTTCGCTGATTCGCGTCAGTGTTTCATAAAAGCTTTCCTGCTCAATTTCGGATTTGTGGATGTAGTCGATGGCGCCTAATCTCAAGGCTTCTTGAACATAAGTAAAATCGTTATGGTAGGTCATGATCACCACAGGCAGACCAGGGCGCTGTTCGTTGAGCGCGCGAATGAGATCGAGTCCGGTGTGTCCGGGCATAACAATGTCCGTGAAAACCAAATCGATATCCTGGCATGTTTTCAGCTTTTCAAGAGCTTGAGAGACACTTTCGGCTTCAGCGACAACCGTCATGTCCGCGCGATTCCAATCGATGCCGAGTTTCAGCCCGGTTCGCACAAGGCGCTCGTCATCGACGAGCATGATGTTAAGCATAGTCTATCCTTTCTGTTGATTAATGATCGATGATAATCGTAATGGTTGTTCCGGCACCTATTTCAGAATCAATGTTGATATGAACGCCGCTGGCATACATCATTTTAAGGGCGCGGAAGACATAGCGAAGACCAATGCCTTCTTCCTGCGCATCGGGATATTGCGCTAAAGTGCGCAGTTTTTCGAGCGTTTCGCTGTCCATACCGCAGCCATTATCGCTGATGCAGATATAGACATGACGGGGTTCTTCCCGGAGAGAAACTGTGAGAATCAGATGATCATGCCATGCATGGCGTAGAGAATTTTCGACCAGAGGCTGAAGCGTATAGCAGGGCGTAGGCAAATTAAGCATGGCCTCGCTGAGTTGAACATCCCGGTGATATTTAAAGGGGCGAATGCGCTTTTGCAGGAAGAGATAGCCGTCCATGGCGTTCAGTTCGTTGCCCAGCGTTGTCAGGCGTTGCTTTCCCAGGTTATAGTAAATGAGCTCATTGAGAGCAGAGAGCATATCGGCCACTTCATTTTGGCCATCGCGGCGTGCCAGCCATTTGATATTATCCAGCGTATTATGCAGAAAATGCGGGCTGATGCGGCTGAGCAACAGCTTGTTTTCAAGATCGGCTCTTTTTTGTGCTTCGGCTTCTGTCTGATTGACCAGGCGTCGAATATCATTGCGCATTTGGTTGAATTGAGTGCGAAATTCATTAAATTCGGTGCTGTTGGTGTGGGGCGCGTAGAGTGAGGCCGGTTTCATGGTGCGGATTTCCTGCGCAAATTCCCGGATAGGGCTGTAGACAAGACGCCATATGAGCAGAGCAAGAAGAATAAAGAGCATCAGGCAGGTAGCCAGCAACAGGCCGGTTTTGAGATAAAGCGGCAGATAGATATCATGATAATAGCTTTCGTTGACGATTCCAACCAGCGCCCAGCCTTTATTGTCTATGCGTAGCGTGCGATAATAATCCAGCGTGCCGCTTTCCTGGAGAGATTGAAGAGATGCGCCGCAGGGTAGCAGCTCTTCATCGGAAGAACAAAGAATAATACCCTGATCGTTGAGCAGTGCTTTGTCCATGTGGAAGGATGTATCATCGACATCGTAAAGCGGATCAAGCAGATCTTCAAGATAATGAGCCGATGATTCGATGTAGACAGCAAAGCGACGCTCCTTTAAGATGGTTGTGAAGGGGCGGCTAAGTGACAGCACGATATTGTTTTTGAAGGGACTGAGCGATTGATGCGGCGCGTGAAGAACCGAACGCCGCCAATTGGTCAAGGGAGTCAGCGCAGTATCGATATCGGCCTGCGTTAACAGTTCAGTGGTGATCAGGACGCTGTTGTTGTCCAGATCAATCAGCGATATTTGGCCAATGTTAGGCGAGGAATGGATGTAGGTATAGAGTGTCTTCTCAATATAGCTTTGAACCTTGGCTTGGGATACGGCATCCCGGCCTATCAGAATTTCATCCAGCTGATCGGCGATGGGGCTACCGTCATAGGTGATGTCAACAGTCAACTCATAGGCGGTATCAAGCATTTTCTGCAGGGAATCAGCCCGCATTTCCAGTGCCAGAAAGAAACTGTCGTAAATGCGGGTATTGATGATTTGAGTCATATTGGAATTGGTTATGGCAAAAAAGAGCAATATAACTGCACAGGGAACCAGGGTGAGAATGGCAAGCAGACGATTGCGGATGGAGGCCAGAGGATGAAAACCACGCATCATCGTCTCCTCCTTTCATGCTACCTTATAGTATAGGTCGATTTTGACAAAAAGTCTACTGGGTAAAACATTTTTTTGATCGTGGTCAAAACAATTCGGAAATGTTAACTGTTAATTGAATAATGGAGAAAAATACAGTCAAAAAAGATTGATTGATATATTGTGCCTGAACCGAGAAACCCCTATAATAAGTTTAGACCTAATAAAAGAAGGAGGAGATCTTATGAGGAAACTGTTGGCGCTGATCGTGGCCTTGGCCTTGACGCTGGGTGGTGTGTACGTTGCTACTGCGGAAGATGATTTCATTCCGGATTCGGAATTTTCCGCAGAGCAGTTGGAAGACGCCAAGCTGTATAAGGATTATTCTGGGCAGGGCAAGAGCTTTACGCTGGCCAAATCCATTACGATTGATGCGGCTCTGCCGGAAGGCCAAACGGTCGAAGACAATCTGTGGATTGATTTGTTCGAAACGAAGTTTGGTGTGAAGCCGATTGTTGAATGGTATGCCGCTTCGGGCGACGCCTACAATCAGAAAGTCTCCATGTGCATCGCTTCGGACAACATTCCCGATTACATGGAAGTAAATGTCAATCAGTGGCGTATGTTGGCCAAGTCGGATATGCTGGCTGATTTGACCAGCTACTATGAGAACAACATGACCAAGTCCGTTCGCAAGAAGTTTGCAGACATTGACGATAAGCCGCTGGATATCGTGACCTATAAGGGCAAGATCACTGGTTATCCGTCGATCAATCCGGGTGCGGATTCAGGTTCTCTGCTTTGGCTGCGCACAGACTGGCTGGATAAGCTGAATTTGGAGGAGCCGGAAAGCTACGAGGATCTGACGGCCATATTGGAGGCCTTTGTCAATCAGGATCCGGATAACAACAATCAGAACGATACGGTTGGTCTGATTATTTCGCCGGATCAGTATCAGTCGACGGGTGCGCAGACCGGCAATACCGGAGAGATGTTCCTTTCCTACGGCGCGGGTGTAGGCATGTGGATTAAGGATAAGAACGGTGAAGTGAGCTATGGCTCCGTCAGTCCCAAGGCCGTGCCCTGTCTGGAGCAGCTCAATGCCTGGTATAAGGCAGGCTTGATTCATCAGGATTGGGTATCACTGGGTGATAATCTGAGGCAGGATATTTCGGCTGGTCGCTGCGGCGCTTACTTTGGCCCGTGGTGGGAAAGCTGGAATTTGGCTGATTCCGTGGTCAATGATCCCAATGCTGTCTGGAAGAGCTATGGCTTTGCGGCAGAGGATGGAAAATTCTATGTGGGTATGACTGATCCTGCGTCCAACATTGCCGTCATCAGTGCCGATGCTGAGGATCCGGAAATGATTTGGCAGCTGCTGGTTGTGGGACGTCCCGTGGCGTCCATTCGCTCCCGTGCGGAAAAGAAAGCGATTGATGATGCGAATGCGGCCGGTCTGGCGGCAGGTCTTGAACACAGCTATCAGCCTTTCCGACTGAACGTCAGCACAGTTATGACGGTTGAAAACAACTATCGCTATATCAATGGCTTGCATGATGGTACGATGACCTGGGAGGATTGCGATAAGGATTATTTTGAAACCAATGGCGGCGTGCAGCATTTTGATCCGGCGTCGGCATACGATGCACAGGTCGTTCAGTATTGGCTCAATGTGCTTGAACGCGATAATCCCTATGAGGATATTGGCGAATGGTCGAATGGCATGGGCTACGGCATTGGCGTTGCTCCTATGGCGCAGGATAACTGCGAGAGATTGTATAATGATTTCATTGGCCAGACTGAGACGATGGCGACCAAGTGGGCCTATCTCCAGACGATGGAAGAAGAAGCCTATACCCAGATGATTTTGGGCGATACCGATGGTCTGAGCATTGCAGAATACTTCGACAAATTTGTTGAGGATTGGAAGGCTCAGGGCGGCGAGCAGATTACGGCGGAAGTCCGGGAAGCGCTGAATGGCTGAACATGATAAGGCGGAGGCTTTGCTTCCAGCCTGAGAAAAGCACAAGAGGTCTTTGCCGGAAGGGAAAGACCTCTTGTGCTACCATTGGCTTGCCCGCAGATTAAGCCGTGTGGGCGATACGAAAGGACAGTGAGGCATATGGCTGAACGGAAAAGGACGACCGAATCGGTTTTTTTTAGGAAGATGAAACGATTTGTTACGGGAGAGCGGCTTCGCCTCAATGCGATGATGATGCCCGGCGTTATTTTCGTTTTTCTGTTCAATATAATGACGCTTTTGGGAATTGTTGTGGCATTTCAGGATTTTATTCCGCGGCGCGGCTGGTTTGGCTCGGAATGGGTGGGGCTTAGAAATTTCCAGCTCTTCTTTGGATTGCCCAACGCCTATACTATACTGCGCAATACGCTGGTTATTGCGCTGGGAAAGATTATCCTGACGCCTATTGCGGCGGTGTTCTTTGCTCTGCTGCTCAGCGAAGTTAAGGGGCAGAAGGTCAAGCGTTGCGTGCAGACGGCGGTGTATCTTCCGCATTTTGTTTCCTGGGTTGTCTATGCAACGATTATGCGCCTGCTGCTCAATTCGGATGGGCTGATAAACCGGCTGTTGCTAGGGCTGGGATTGGTGGAATCGCCGGTGAAGTTTTTGTCTTCAAAGCAGCTTTTTCCGGTGGTTATGGTTTTGACAGATGTGCTGAAGGAATTTGGATACAGCTCGGTTATTTATCTGGCGACCATTACGGGAATCAATCCGTCCTATTATGAAGCGGCGGCGATTGATGGCGCGACGCGTCCCAAGATGATGTGGTATATTACGCTACCTTGTCTGGTGCCGACTATTGTGCTTTTGGCAACGCTGTCCATTGGCAATGTGCTCAGCGCCGGGTTTGATCAGATCTTCAATCTATACAATTCAGCGGTTTATGAGACCGGCGATATTATTGATACCTATGTTCATCGTGTTGGTCTGGTGAATCTTGATTATGGCTTGGGCGCAGCGATTAGCCTGTTTAAGTCGGTGGTCAGTTTCGTTCTGATTGTGACCTCTTATACAGTGGCGGCCAAAGTGGCTGATTATCACATTTTCTAGGAGGCGATGAACGTGAAAACAGGGAAGAAAAAAGTGCGTATTCAGGGCTCTCAGCTGGTACTGTGTTTCTTTTTACTGGTGCTTGGGCTGATCTGCGTTTATCCGATGTGGTATACATTCATTGTGTCGTTTTCGGATAAGGCCAAAGTAACGGCCGGGCAGGTGGTGTTTTTGCCGAAGGGCTTGACGTTTACCGCTTACAAAAAATTGCTGGCGGACGACAGTTTTTTCAGGGCCTTTTTGGTATCGGTTGAGCGCTGTATCCTGGGTGTTGGGTTGAACATGGCGCTTATGTCGCTGACGGCCTATCCTTTGGCGTTGCCGGCAGCCCGGTTTCCGGAGCGACGGATTTATGTATGGTATTTGATGTTTAATATGCTCTTTTCGGGCGGAACCATTGGCTGGTATTTGAATATCAAGTATCTGCATTTGCTGGATACGATCTGGGCTCTGGTGTTGCCGATGGGGCTTCCGATTTATAACGCGGTGCTTTTGATGAATTTTTTCAAGAATGTTCCCATTGACATGAATGAATCGGCGACGGTGGATGGAGCCGGGCCGCTGATTGTGCTGGTCAAAATCTATTTGCCGGTGTCGCTGCCTGCTTTGGCGACGGTGGGGCTGTTTTGCTTTGTGGCCCACTGGAACTCCTGGTATGATGGATTGGTGTTGATTAACAAATCGACGTTAATGCCGCTACAAACGCTGATCTATCAGCTGAATGTGCGTATTGATACCGACAACATGACATCCGAACAGCTGCGTGAAATGGCCAAGATGTCTTCGGAGACGCTCGATGCAGCCAAGGTTATTATTGCGCTGGCGCCGCTGATGTGTATCTATCCGTTCCTGCAGAAATACTTTGTGACCGGACTGACGCTGGGTGCGGTAAAGGAGTAATCATATGAGTTATAAAAGTAGAATGGCCAAGGTGGAAATGCTTCAGGGCATTCCTGTATTGACGGTGGATGGCATACCCTATGGGCCGATGAGCTATCAATGGGCGCTGGGTTCAGAAAGCGCGCGTCAGCTTAAGAGCATGGGCGAAACGGGTGTTAAGCTGTATTTTCTGCGCATTGCGCTTTCCAATCCGGAAAAAGTGGATGAGTTCATGCACACGCTTGAAGAGCATGTACGGCTTTTGCGCTCTCAGGTTCCGGACGCTGTGGCCATCATCTGGTTTATGTTTACGCCCTATGAAGAGTTTGGCGAAAAATATCCGGATGAGGTTATTCTCTTTAACGACGGACGCAAGGGCGGTTGGACGCGGCCGGATTTTATGCATGTTCGTGACGGTGAGGTGCCGCGCTATTCGTTTGCTTCCGAAGTCTGGAAAAGTGAAGTTTGCGGTGTGCTGCGCCATATTGTGCGTCGGATCAATGATTCGGAGCTGGCCGAGACGATTATTGGCTACTTCTTCTTTTCATTGTGTTATGAATGGAGCTGGTTTTGGGATTATGATGCGGCGACACGCTGTCTGGATTACTCACCGGCTATGCACGCGGCGTTTCGCAATTATCTGATTGAAAAATATGCTGGCAGTGAAGAAAAACTGCGTGCAGCCTGGAAGGATGAAGAGCTGACTTTTGATACGGCGCAGATTCCGAGCTTTGAGCGCCGTGCAGAAACGGATTGCGGTGTTTTCTGGGATCCGAAGCGCAGTGCGCAGGTGATTGATTATGCCGAATGCCATGCTCAGGTGGTAACGGATAAACTGGCGGCTTTTTCCAAAGTGTGTAAGGAAGAAAGCGGCGGACGCGCTGTGGTGGGGTCTTTCTGGGGATATTTACAGAACCAGAATTTCCTCTGGGGCGGACAGGCACGCTTTAAAGAGCTGATGGATTGGCCGTACCTTGATTTCTGGGCGGCGCCGTATACCTACGAAAACAAAGCGCCTGGCGATTATTCTTCTATGCGCTATCTGGTCAAATCACTGCAAAAGCACGGCAAGCTCTACTTTTCTGAAGCGGATACATTCATTTTTGATACGGATAAGGCGCAGCTTCGACATCATGGTTTTCCACAGACAACTTTTGAACAGTCGCGTGAATTGTTGAAGCGCGATTATGTATATCCACTGTGTGAAGGCACGCAGTCCTGGTGGATTGATTGGTCCGGCGGGGAATCCATGTATCAGGAAGCAGGCTTTAAGCCGCTGATGACACGCATGACGCAAATAACGCACAGCGCCTATACCATGCCGATGGGTGGCGTAAGCGATGTGGCGGCCGTGGTGGATCAGGAAAGTCTGCTTATATGTACGGATAAGCGCATGGCCAGCAATTTGGCCAACAAGGAACTGGGCGAGCCGGCACATACGCCCGAAGCGGCGGCGCGTCGATTCCCGTCGCATTTGACTTATAATGCCATTGACCGATTCAGAATTCATGAATTGCCGCGTTTGGGGACTCCAGTGGATTTTTATGAAACGGACGATGTGTTGGATGGACAGGGACGCCGCCACAAGATGTACATATTCCTGAATAACTATGTCATGGATGAGCGGGAACGGCAGCGTTTAAGTGAAACGTTGAAACGGGACGGCAACGTGCTGGTTTTCATGTATGGCGCAGGGCTTGTTCGTCCGGGCGGGGCGGTCAGCATTGGGGCAGAGAATGTCGGTGATATCGTTGATATGCGCATGGGGCTTAGTATGCAGGAGCAGCGTACCAAGATGCGGTTGACGCCTCAGGCAGCTCATGTGCTGGGCTTGAATGAAGGCGAGGAAGTGGGCGATTTTGAGCGGATGATTACCGCTGGCTTTGATTACGCGTCCAATTCTGAGGTTCCGTTTAAGCCGGCCCCCAATGTTATAAATCCGGTACTGCATGTGGATGATCCTGAGGCAGAAGTCTTGGGAGAGTATATTGAGAATGGCCGGGTTGGCTTTGCGATGAAGCGCTTTGAGGATTGGACGAGTGTCTATATCGGTTCGCCAGGGATCCAGGCCTCTGTTTTGCGAGCGCTGGCTCGTCTGGCTGGGGCGCATTTGTTTGTGGATGACGGCGATGTGATTGTCTATGCCAATGAAAGTTTCGTGGGGATCCACACGGAGCGGGAAGCTGATTACAGAATTTGCCTGAAAGATCAGGCCAATGTCTGTGAAGCGTTTGACGAGCGTGACGTAGCAAGTCGCGTGACTTGCTTTACGGAGCATATTCCCGCACAGACAACGCGCTTGTACTGTTTGCATCCGGATAAAATGAAGTAAGCAAAGGGCCGCAGGATGGATTCGTCCTGCGGCTCTTCCTCTTCCCAAAAGAAAATGTCTTTTGCGGCGATATTTCTCTTGACAAACGCTTCCGGGCGGCGTATAATGCTATTAACCTACCGGATAGGTAGTGATAAGGCAGAGGGATAGCGATGAATGCGTCGGCGGTCTTTCGATGTTGCTTAGGATTTGAGCAGTATCGACAAAAGAATATTGGTGAATAAAGAAAGGAAGACTGTCACAATGTCTCGTATTTATAAATCCGTGGATCAGTTGATTGGAAAAACGCCGCTTTTGGAGCTGACGAATATTGAAAAGAAATATGATTTGAAGGCCACGCTGCTGGCTAAGCTGGAGTATCTCAATCCGGCGGGGTCGGTGAAGGATCGAGTGGCGCTTTCCATGATTAACGACGCCGAAGCGCGGGGAGTTTTGAAGGAAGGCTCTGTGATTAT
>CAYOTH010000022.1:0-13218 GCA_964406835.1 uncultured Oscillospiraceae bacterium | reverse complement strand
ATCGCATAAGAAGACGCATTGCGAGGTCGCATTGTGGATTCTTTGACAGGCTGGCGCCTTCGCATGAGAAAATCATGCGAAGGCGGCTTTTTTGTTTTGAAACAAGGCTTTATTTCATCACCACGGCCTGATCGCCCAGAAGCGCCCGAAGCGCGGACAGATCAACCTGAGCGCTGACCCAATAGCGTTCGGGGGCCAGAAAGGCCTTGCCGCTGTCGGCCATGACGAACGTTACGCGAATAGAGCCCGGCGTCCGGGAGAGGATTTCCAGCGCCTGATCGCGCACGGCCTCATTCGCCGCCTTGAGATACAGCTTGCGTTCCACCTCGTGACGCGGCGCAGGCTCAGGGGCTGCGGGCGCTTCGCTGCGAGCCGTCTGCCTGAGCTCTGCCGGATCGATATGCTCCAGCGGCATGACGTGATCGGGAATCAGGCGCGGCGCTTCGTCCTCGCGAATGGAGAGCCGCCCCTGCATCAGCACCAGCGCATCGTTTTGCAAAAGAGCGCGATACTTTTCATAGGTCTTGGGGAAAATAAGCGCTTCCGTCGAGCCATAAAAGTCCTCCAGCGTCACAAAGGCCATCATATCGCCCTTGCGCGTCGCCTTGGTCTTGACCTCGCTGACGATGCCGCCCAGCGTCGCGCGGCTGCCGTCCATCGAAAGACCCTTGTCCTCGCTTTCCTCGCTGAGCAGAGCCAGCGTGCGCGTGCTCATCTCCAGCGCATTGAGCTCATCGCGGTATTCGTCCAGCGGATGACCGGTAATATACACGCCGGTCATTTCCTTTTCCAGCGCCAGCAGCGCACGCGGCTCCAGCTCGGGCCGATCGGGCAGCGGCGTGGGCGGAACGCTCAGCGAGAAATCATCCAGTGCGTCAAAGAGTGAAATCTGTCCTTCCACCACGTTTTTGCGCCGCTTGGACGCACCGTCCATAATGGTCTCGTAGACGGCCAACTTCTGAGCGCGGTTGCCGCTGAGGGAATCGAGCGCGCCCGCCTTAATAAGCGATTCGACAACGCGCTTGGTCAGATGCTCGGAGGAAACCCGATCTACAAAGTCGTTGAGATCGCGGAAGGGACCGTTTTTCTGAACCTCCGCCGTGATCGCCGCAATGGGCGCATGGCCGACATTTTTGACGGCATTGAGGCCAAAGCGCACCGCCGGACGGCCGCCCTCGCGATCAACCGAAAATTTCTCTCCACTCTTATTAACATCGGGCGGCAGCACGTCGATGCCTTTTTTGCGCAGATACTGAATATAGAAGGCCACCTTAACCGCATTGCCGGCGACGGAATTCATCATGGCTGCCATAAACTCAGCCGGATAATGCAGCTTGAGCCAGGCCGTCTGAAGAGCCACAACGGCATATCCGGCGGCATGGGGCTTATTAAAGGCGTAGCTGGCAAAGGCGGTCATCTCTTCGAAGAGCTGCTCGGCCACCGGCTCCGGCACGCCGTTTCGCACCGCGCCTGGCACGGACACGCTGCCGTCCGCCTCCACCTTGCCGTGAATAAAGATCTCCTTTTCCTGCGCCATGACGTCGTGCTTTTTCTTGGCCATGGCGCGGCGCACAAGGTCGCTTCGGCCCATGGAATACCCGGCCAGATCACGCACAATCTGCATAACCTGTTCCTGATAGACCATGCAGCCATAGGTAACATCCAGTATCGGCTTGAGCTTGGGATGCAGATACTTGACCGTCTCGGGCTTCTGCTTTCCGGCGATAAAGCGGGGAATGGAGTCCATCGGGCCGGGACGATAGAGCGATATGGCGGCGATGATATCCTCAAAGCTGACCGGCTTCATGTTGGCCAGGAAGGCTCTCATGCCGCCGCCTTCCATCTGGAAGATGCCGTCGGTATCTCCCTCGGAAATCATATCAAAAACGCCCTTGTCATCCATGGGGATATCGTCCGGCGTCATGTGCGCGCCGCCGCCCTCCTCAATCATGGAAAGCGAATCGCCAATGACCGTCAGTGTGCGCAGCCCCAAAAAGTCCATTTTAAGCAGCCCCAGATGCTCCAGCGTATCCTTGGGAAACTGCGTGGTCACCACGCCGTCGTTGGTCTGAAGCGGCACATATTCATATACCGGGCGGCTGGTAATCAGCACGCCCGCCGCGTGCGTCGAAGCGTGGCGGGGCATTCCCTCCAGCTTGCGGGCCGTATCGATCAGCTTGCGCACCCGTTCGTCATTATCATAGGAAGCCTTAAACTCCGCATTGACCGACAGCGCCTTATCCAGCGTCATATCCAGTGCAAAGGGAATCATCTTGGCCACGGCGTCCACTTCGGCATAGCTCATATCCAGCACGCGGCCGACATCGCGCACCACCGCCTTGGCCGCCATGGTACCAAAGGTAATGATCTGCGAAACGTGATCCGCGCCATAGCGCTGAGCGACGTAATCGATCACCTCGCCGCGGCGTTCGTAGTCGAAGTCGATATCCAAATCGGGCATGGACACGCGCTCGGGGTTCAAAAAGCGTTCAAAGAGCAAATCATACTGGAGCGGATCAATGGCCGTAATATCCAGGCAATAGCAGGCCAGCGATCCGGCGCCGCTGCCGCGCCCCGGGCCAACCAGTATGCCGTGCGTCTTGGCGAAATTCACATAGTCCCAGACGATGAGAAAATAATCGACATAGCCCATCCTTTCAATGACGGACAATTCGTAATCCAGTCGCTGGCGCGCATCCTCGCGATCAGGCGCATAATGCCTCAAAAAGCCCTCCTCGCACAGCGCGCGCAGATACTCTTTGGCCGTCGTGCCCTCGGGCAGCGGAAAACGCGGCAAGTGAATCGCTTTAAAATCGAACTCCACATGGCAGCGCTCGGCAATCCTCACGGTGTTTTCAAGTGCCTCAGGTAGCTCCGGAAAAACGGCGCGCATCTCCTCTTCAGATTTGACAAACAGCTCGTCGCATTCCATGCGCATGCGCTTCTCGTCGCTGAGCGTCTTGCCAGTCTGGATGCACATCAGCACCTCCTGCGCCTCGGCATCCTCGCGGTTAATATAGTGGCAGTCGTTGGTCGCCACCAGCGGAATGTCCATTTCGCGCGCCAGAGCGATCAGCTCGGGCAGGACGCGCTTCTGCTCGGCCAGGCCGTGATCCTGAATTTCAATAAAGAAATTGCCGCGCCCGAAAATCGAGAGATACTTTTCGGTCATCGCGCGGGCATCGTGCTCGCGGCCATCCAATAAAAGCGAGGGAATATCACCTGATATACAGGCCGACAGACCGATCAACCCTTCATGATGCGCCTCCAGCAGCGCATAATCGATGCGGGGCTTGTAATAAAAACCCTCGACAAAGCCCTGACTGACCATGTAGATCAGGTTCTCATAGCCCTTCTGGTTTTCACAGAGCAGAATCAGGTGGCTGTAATCGCGCGAGCCCGAGCTTTTGTCGTGAAGATCCGGGCAGATGTATACCTCGCAGCCGATCACGGGATGAATGCCGCGCTTTAAGGCCTGCTGATAAAAATCCACCACGCCGTACATCGCGCCGTGATCGGTGATGGCGCAGTGCTGCATGCCCAGCGCCTGAATTTTATCAAGCAGAGGCTCAATGCGGCTGGCGCCGTCAAGCAGGCTGTATTCCGTATGCATATGAAGATGCGCGAACATAGCTGACCTCCCGAGAATTTCTCTTTTCCAAGCGGATAATGTGTGATATAATGAAGCGGAGACAAAGGCCTCCCCCTTTTCTTTAGTATACCACACGGCGCGCCTCTTTGCCATGGCGGCGATGTAATTTTGGCGCGACGTATCATATCAGAACAGGACAGTGATGACGAACATGAAAATCAATCTGCCCCGATACGCGCAATACGCTCTGAAAACGCTCACCGGCGCGGGCTATCAGGCCTATATTGTGGGCGGCAGCGTGCGCGATTGCCTTTTGGGCAAAAACCCCAGCGATTACGATATCACCACCAGCGCTCTGCCCGACGAGGTCATGGCGCTCTTTGCCCGGGACAGGCTGGTCACCAACGGCCTGAAGCACGGCACGGTGACACTGATTAAATACGGTCAGCCGATCGAAATCACCACATTCCGCATTGACGGCGAATACGAAGACGGTCGCCACCCCGACGACGTGGTCTTTACCGGCAATCTTTACGAGGATGTGCAGCGGCGTGATTTCACAGTCAATGCGCTGTGCTGGAACGAACAGGCCGGCCTGATCGATTACACTGGCGGCGAGGAAGACCTCGAAAACCACCTGATACGCTGCGTGGGCGTGCCAGATGTACGCTTTGACGAGGATGCACTGCGCATATTGCGGGCGCTGCGCTTCTCCTCTGTGCTGGATTTTGACATTGATCCCAACACGGCGCGCGCCGTACACGATCACTGCGGCAATCTTTCCAAAATTGCCGTCGAACGCATATTGACCGAGCTTAAAAAGCTTTTGTGCGGCGTGCGGGCCGAATCCATTCTGCTGGAATACCGCGATGTGTTCGAAACGGTTATGCCGGAGCTTGCCCTGCTGCCTGCGGACGATTATATGCTGGCGGCGCGGCGCGTCTCTTTAGTATCGGCCGTACCGGAATTGCGCCTGGCCGCGTTGCTGGCTGATCTTCCGCAGGAGCGCGCGCACGAATGCGCCGCCCGCCTGAAGACCAGCAAGCAAAGCCGCAAATTCATCGAAGGCGTCATTGAACGTGCCGCCGCCCCCATGCCGACTGACCGCATCGGCGTGCGGCGTTTGGCCGGGGAATGCGGCGAGGAACTGCTGCTGGGGCTGGCCGAAATTCAGGCCGCGCGCGTCACGGCGCTGTGCCACATGGTGGTTCAGCAGGGCGATTGCGTCAGCCTCAAACAGCTGGCCGTGCGCGGAGACGACGTATTCCGCCTGGGCGTAACGCGCCGCCACATCGGCGATTGCCTGAATGGCCTGCTGGAACAGGTCATCACCGGCCAGCTTCCCAACGAAAAGGACGCGCTTTTGGAGGCCGTGCGCGCTGATTTGCAGGCGCGCCGCGAGCAGACGAGCAAAAAAGCCGTCGCCGTCTCCAAAAAGAAGCGTAAACGGCCCGCACCGCCCGCCGAAGCGCCTGAAACACCTCAGCCGACCGACCCATGCCTGGAGGAAAATCCATGATTTTCAGAGAAGCAACGCGCGCCGATCTTCCGGCCATGCTTGAAATCTACCGTCCCTACGTTGAAAGCACCACCGTTTCCTTCGAATACAAAACGCCTTCCCTTGAAGAATTTACCGCGCGCTTTGAGCGCATCACAGCCGACTTTCCCTGGTTCGTCGCCGATGAAAACGGCGAAATTGCCGGCTATGCCTATGCCGACCGAGCCTTTGAACGGCGCGCCTATGCCTGGGATGCCGATCTGTCGGTCTACATCAGCGCGCGCTTTCACAAAAGGGGCATCGGCCGACGCTTTTATGAGTTGCTCGAAGACGCGCTTGGGCGGATGGGCTATGTCCACCTCTACGCCCTCGTCACCGAAGAAAATGCCACCAGCTGCGCCTTTCACGAGCGAATGGGCTATAAGGTCATGTGCGTCATGCCCCAAACCGGCTTTAAAATGGGCCGCTGGCTGGCGGTCACCTGGTACAAAAAACAACTGCGCGATACGCCCCATCCCGGAGATACCCCCTGTTCCTACCGCGATATAGCCGCGCGCCGATAAGCTGTGCGCCTTAAAGGATTCATTCAAAGATTCAATCGAAAGGACAAAAAGACATGTTTGCATCGAATACCGGTATCAGCACATCGCATAATTTCCGAACTCTTCTGGCCAAGGGCGAGGAACGCACCTTCCGCGTGCTGCTGCGCCCCCTGGAAACGGGTACGCTAACCTGGCGCTTTTTCTTCAGCAACAGCGTAGACAGCACTTGGGCCGACGGCGACGAATCCTACGCCGACATGCCCGGCGGACGCTTTGAAATCGTCTCTTGCGCCGTCGGCGCGGCTCATGACGACGCCTGTATCGATTCGGCCATGACGCCGGTTGTCTGGCCGCAGACAATCATCGAGCCGCGCATGACGCTTTACAGCGAGCCGGTGGACGTCACCATTGAGGAGAATGGCTACATCGTCTTCAGCTGGTGTGTGCGCGCACTGGAGGACGGCTGCTGCCTTCCGATCACGCCCGACAGCCAGGCGCTGTGCTACATCGCTGCGGGCGATCATTCCTTCGACGAAGCAGCAGCCTTTACCGCCGATCAGAACGTCATGCTGCCCGATCAGTTTGCCGCCGACCGGAACGTGCGCGCCCAGATGGTCTTCATGGGAGATTCGATCACGCAGGGCTGCGGCACGCGCGTCAACCACTACGAGCAATGGGCCACCCGCATCGCCATGGCCATGGACAAGGACATCGCCGTGTGGAACATCGGCCTGGGCTATGGCCGCGGAGCCGATGCCGCGCGGGACGGCGTCTGGCTGGCCAAGGCCAAGCAGGCCGACATCGTCAATCTGTGCTTTGGCGTCAATGACATCTTCCGGGGTTGCGGGCCTCAGCTCATCGAAAACCTCCGAAAGACCGTGCGCCTATTGCACGAATCGCCCCGCCATCCCCGCGTTGTCCTGCTGACCATACCGCCCTTCGACATGGTGGAGGCCGACGAGGCCCGCTGGCGCGAGGTCGTCGCCTGCATCCGCGAGGATGGCCTGGGGGCGGACGCTGTGTTCGATATTGCCGCGATGCTCTGCCAGGAAGCGCCGCGCGATAATTTTGCCGCCTTTGGCCCGCATCCTGACGGACGGGGCGGCGCGACGGCGGCCGGCGAATACCTGAGCCACTTCTGGCCGCGGCACCGAAAAATGCTGCTTGAAACGCAGGAGACTTAAATCCAAACGGAAGATTTTGGCCTTGATGAAATGATTGCCATGCAGCGATCGCTTCAGGAAAAATATAAGGACAAATGGACGGCGCTCTCCGCGGAGGAGGGACGCAATCATTTGCTGTGGATGATCGGCGAAATCGGCGAGATCATCGACATCGTGAAAAAGCACGGCGGCACAAAGACCACTTCGGATGAAGCGCTGCGGGCGCGATTGTCCGAAGAACTGGCGGACGTCATGATGTATTATACCGAGGTGCTCATGTGCTATGGCATACGCCCAAGGAGCTTAAGCGCGCCTACATTCAGAAATTCGTGAAAAACATGACGCGCTGGTAAGCAAACCCGGCAATATCCGACATTTTTTTTCGACAGGATATAGAAAGAAATCCCTCGGCGAATTGCCATACTCCCCTGTTCTGTGGTATAATAAATGCGCTTTCATGAGAAAACAGCCGTTTCAAGCCCAATCGGTGCGAAACGCGATTGAAATTTGAGGAGGTTTATCAAAATGATGATTTTCCCGCAGGCTGATTTTGCCCGTTCGACGCCCGAAGCGCAGGGCATCCGCAGCGAAGCCATCGACGCCATGCTGCGCGATATCCGCGATACGGGGGCGGATGTTCACTCCCTGCTGATTCTGCGCCACGGCCATCTGGTCTTTGAGCACTATTTTGCCCCCTATACCGCCGAAACCCGGCACTCCATATTCTCCTGCTCGAAGACGTTTACCTCCATGCTGATCGGCATCGCTCAGGACAAGGGCCTGATCAATGTTCACGATCATGTGCTGGACTATTTCCCGGATGTTGAAATCGCCAAGGTCAACGACAATCTGCGCGCCATGACGATCCATGATCTGCTGATTATGGGCAGCGGCCATGCGCAGGATACCTTCGGCACCATGCTGGAAACCGAAAACGACCCCGACGCCGACTGGGTCAAAATCTTCCTCAACCGCCCGGTTGACGAGGAACCGGGAACGCATTTTGTCTACAACACCGGCGCAACCTACATGCTTTCGGCCATACTGACCCGCGTCACCGGCAAGAGCGCACTGACGCTGGCCAACGAATGGCTCTTCCGCGAGATGGGCATTGAAAACGCCGAGTGGAACACCTGCCCGCGCGGCATCAATCAGGGCGGCACCGGGCTGCGCCTGCGTCCCCGCGATTTGATGCGCATGGGCATACTGCTCCTGGAGCGCGGCCGCTGGGGCAACAAGCAGCTCGTCTCCAGCGCCTACATCGCCGAAGCGCAGCGCGCGCATATCGACAACGCCAATCCTAACGACCCCAATCAGGACCCCAACTGGGCGGCGGGCTACGGTTATCAGGTCTGGTGCAACACCTTCGGCGGCTATCGTGCGGACGGCATGGGCGGCCAGTACATCGTCGTGCTGCCTCACTACGACATGGTGGTCGTCTACACCGATGCTCTGGGCGGCGACATCACCACCGGCTACCCGCTGGATCTGATCAGCAAATATCTGCTCCCGGCCACGTTCAACCAATCGCAGTGCTATGACCGCATGGCGGCCAAGGCACTGGCTCAGACGGCGCAGACGCTCAGCAGCCCCGTGCAGGCTTCCATGCCCGAGGCAGCCAAGGCCTTCCCCTTCGGCTTCTCTATTGATACGCCTGAGAACGCCATGAAGATCTGCCACATCGAAATCTTCAGAACCTTTGTGAATATCGTCCTGGCCCGTGAACCCAAAAATGAAAGCGTCGTCGTCCCCTTTGCCTGGAATGCCCCGGTCCTGAGTCCCGAGCCCAACTGTGCGCCGGCTGGCTGGACGCATTATGCCCCCACCGCCGCCACGGCCAGCTGGAAGGACGATGCGCTGCACATCCGCATCAATTATGTGGGCGAGCCGCTCACTCTCGAGCTGATTTGCAAGCCGGAAGGCAACACAATGACCCTGACGATCAAGAGCACGCTGGCCGGCAGCTTCAGCACGACGGCCCCGCTGGCCTAAGCCATGCTCAGGCGTCTTTTCTTCGGGCTGGAGCTCAGCGACGAAGCCCGGCGAATCGTAAAAACCGCTGCCGACGCGCTGCAGCTTGAAAAGGGCGCACGCAGCGAAGCGGCCAACTACCACATCACGCTGGCCTTTCTCGGCATGACCGACGAGAAGGCTCTGCCGTTGCTTCGGCAACTGGCCTTTCTTGCCTGGGAAGCGCCGCTTAACGTGCGCCTCTCGGGCGAGATGGGTTCCTTTAAAGGCGGCAGCGTGCTCTGGGCTGGGGTTGGCAGAGATGAAGCGCTTATCCGCTTTCAAAAACGGCTCCATGACATTTTGCAGGAAAACGGCTTCGTCGGCGATAAGGACGGCTATACGCCGCACATCACCGTCGCCCGATCGGCTCGGGCGCTGATGCCCTATCCCCCGGTTACCCCGGCAAGCTGGACGGTTTCCGGCATAACGCTTTTTGAAAGCCTCCGGGAGGACGGACAGCTGTTTTACAAGCCGCTGTACCGTATAAGCCATGATGACGCTTGAACAGCTTCGCGCAGCGGCACGCAGCCTGGGCTTTGAGGCGGTCGCTCAAGCCGGTATTCACCCCATCCCCGCCCCCGGCGTCAAGGTGCATCCTCAGGCCGAAGGTCTTGTGGCCGATCCGCGCGACATTCTGCCCGAAGCGCGCAGCGTCCTCATGTTGGTCATGCCCTATCAGCCGTTTGAACCCAACCCGCCCGAGGCCGAAATCGACTCCTATTACATAACCAGCAACCTCGCCCATGAAAACGCGCGACGCCTGGCCGAATGGCTGAATGAACAGGGCGTACGCGCCGTGATGACCTCCACCCTGCGCGTCAAACCGCTGGCCGCGCGCGCCGGTTTAGGACGCTTTGGCCGCAACACGCTGATTGCCGCTGGAGCCTATGGAACACGCGTCAGCCTGCAAACCCTGGTCACCGACCTGCCCTGTGACCGAGCCGACGACGAAGAAGGCACGCTGGATGAGCGCTGTCTTCACTGCCGGGCCTGTCTTGCGGCCTGCCCGACGGGAGCACTGCGCGGCGACGGCACGCTGGATATCGAGCGCTGCGTGCGCGCTCAGCCTGAAAACGCGCCGCTGCCGGAATCGATGCGTCCGCTGATCGGCGCCAGCCTGCTGGGCTGCGATCTCTGCCAGCGCGTCTGTCCACGCAATGCCGCCGTTCAAACAACCGTCCCCAAAGAGCCGCTTCAATCGGCGCTCTCGCTTACCCGGCTGCTCGAGGGCGAATACAAGGCCTTCATACCGCTCATCGGCAAAAACAACGCCCGCAAAATGCGGCTTTTGAACCGGGCGGCTCTGGCGGCGGCCAACCGTCATCGACGTGATCTGCTGCCTCTGCTTGAAAAGCTGACCGCTCTGCCCGATCCGGTGAGTACCCATGCCCGCTGGGCCATCGACCAATTGAAAACAGCCGGCGCCCCGCAAGCGCCGGAGAACGAATCCTCCCTTCATGGAATCAACTTCGGAAAGGATTGAAAAAACATGCTGTATCCCCACTCGCAGGACGCTTCTTTGGATAAGGAGCTTTTCAAGAACCCCGGCTGTGAATACCGCTGCACGCCGTTCTGGGCGTGGAACGGCCGTCTGGACAAGGACGAGCTGCTGCGCCAAATCGACATTTTCAAGGACATGGGCATGGGCGGCTTCCACATGCATTCCCGCTCGGGCATGGCCACGCCCTATCTGAGCGATGAATTCATGGATCTGACCCGCGCCTGCCGCGATCAGGCCGAAAAGAACCACATGCTCTGCTGGCTGTATGACGAGGATCGCTGGCCCTCGGGCGCGGCGGGCGGCCTGGTAACGCGCGACCGCCGCTATTCGGCGCGCCATCTGCTCTTTACGCCCCTGCCCTACGGCATGGGTGAAAAAGAGGATGTCGTAACCTCCCAGTCGGTCGGCTCACGCCAGGAAAACGGCACGCTGCTGGCCCAGTACCGCGTGACGCTGGAAAACGGCGTGCTGGCGCGCTATGAGCGCGTTGAAAACGGCACGGTCCACGAGGACGGCATGTGGTATGCCTACATCGAAATCGGCTCGCCCTCGCCTTGGCACAACAACGAAACCTACCTGGACACACTCAATCCCAAGGCGGTCGAAAAGTTCGTCGAGACGACCCACAAGCGCTATAAGGAAGCGCTGGGCGAGAGCTTTGGCAAGAGCGTTCCGGCCATTTTCACCGACGAGCCGCAGTTCTCCCGCAAGCAGACGCTGGGCTTCGCCGCCGAAAAGAAGGACATTGCGCTGCCCTTTACGGATGACCTGTGTGAAACCTACACCGCGACTTATGGCGAGGATCTGTTGGACAAACTGCCGGAGCTGATCTGGGAGCTGCCGAACGGAGAAATTTCCGTCACCCGTTATCACTATCACGATCACATTGCCGAGCGCTTCGCCGCCGCCTTTGCTGATACGATCGGCGGCTGGTGCGCGCAGAACGGCATCATGCTGACCGGCCACATGATGGAAGAGCCGACGCTCCTATCTCAGACGGCCGCTCTGGGCGAGGCCATGCGTTCCTACCGCAGCTTCCAGCTGCCTGGCATCGATATGCTCTGCGACAGCCGCGAATTCACCACGGCCAAGCAGGCGGCCTCGGCGGTGCATCAGTACGGCTATCCGGGCATGACCAGCGAGCTGTACGGCGTCACCAACTGGGATTACGACTTCCGCGGCCACAAGCTGCAGGGCGACTGGCAGGCGGCACTGGGCGTCACCGTGCGCGTTCCTCACCTGAGCTGGTACACCATGGGCGGCGCGGCCAAGCGCGACTACCCGGCCTCGATCAGCTATCAGTCGGCCTGGTACAATGAATACCCCTATGTCGAAGACTACTTTGCCCGCGTCAACACTGCGCTGACCCGCGGCCAGTGCGATATCCATGTCGGCGTTGTGCATCCTGTGGAAAGCTACTGGCTGCACTGGGGCCCGTCCGAGCAGACCGACGCCGTGCGTACTGAAATGGACAACGCCTTCCAGAATATGTCCAAGTGGCTGCTGCTGGGCATGATCGATTACGATTATCTGAGCGAATCGCTGCTGCCTGAGCAGTGCGCCCAGGGCTGCGCGCCGCTTCAGGTGGGCCAGATGGCCTACGACGCAGTCATCGTTCCCGGCTGCGAAACGCTGCGCTCCTCCACAGTCGAGCGCCTCGAGGCCTTCCATCAGGCCGGCGGCCGCCTGATCTTTGCCGGACGCATCCCCACGCTGGTGGATGCCGTTCCCTCGGATCGAGTTAAAAAGCTGGCGGCGCAGTCGGTTTGCGTGGGCATGAACGGCGTGGAGCTGCTGGATGCGCTGGAAGACTTCCGCCAGGTTGACGTGCGCGGCGAAAACGGCGGTCGAACCCATGGCCTGCTGCACCAGATGCGCCGCGACGGCGACAATCGCTGGCTGTTCATCTGCCAGGCCTACAACCCCAAGAACAAATTCGTGACCAAGCCCGAGCGCTGCGAAATCCGCCTGCGCGGCCGCTGGACGGCTGAAAAATGGGATGCCCTGACCGGCGAAATCACCTCGATTGAGCAGAAGATCGTCGGCAACACCACCTACATTTACAACACCTTTGACGCGCATGACAGCCTGCTTTTGAAGCTCAGCGCAGCGACCGAGGAAGCGCCGATTCTGCCCGCGGCGGCCAAGGCTCCGGCTCTGTACGAGGTGCGCGCCGCCAATCCGGTGCGCGTCAAGCTGGACGAGCCCAACGTCATGGTGCTCGATATGGCGCGCTACAGCCTGGATGGCGAGGCATGGCACGAAAGAGAAGAGATTCTGCGCGCCGACAACGAAGTGCGTTCCCGCCTGGGCTGGAAGCTGAGAAGCGCTCACTTTGCGCAGCCCTGGGTCACGGCCGGCGTTGATTTCGGCGACGGCAAGCACACGCTGGCCTTCTCCTTTGAGATCACGAGCCGCGTAGACGTCAAGGGCGCTCAGCTGGCGCTGGAGGACAGCGAATTTGCCAGCATCTGCTTGGATGGCCAGCAGGTGCCTGTCACGGTCAACGGCTGGTATGTGGACAAGTGCCTGGATACCGTCGCGCTACCCGATTTTGCCGCCGGTACGCACGAGCTGGTCATCACATACGACTACAAGCGCGAAGTCAATCCGGAATGGATGTACCTGCTGGGCGATTTCGGCGTCGAGGTTCGCGGCAGCCATTGCGAGCTGACCGCGCCGGTGACCTCGCTTTATTACGGCGACTGGCGTATGCAGGGCCTGCCCTTCTACGGCGGCGCGCTGACCTATGTCATCCCCTGCGAATGCGGCGAAAACGGCCTGACCGTCGAAGTCGATCAGTACGAAGGCGCGCTGGTTAACGTTTCTTTGGACGGCGAGGCCAAGGGTCGCATCGTCTATGCTCCCTATCGCCTGCACATCGACGCCGCGCCCGGATGCCACACGCT
>CAYOTH010000021.1:0-13329 GCA_964406835.1 uncultured Oscillospiraceae bacterium | reverse complement strand
GCGTGAAACCCTGCGCACCATGGAAGCGCACGTTCAGGACGGCCTGAACTATTCCGGCAAGTGCTTCATCTGCCATTCGAACTGCCTGGCCGACGCCGAGGAAACCCGCGCGGCCATCCTCGCCCGCTTCCCCCACATCAGCGGCGAGGTGCGCCTCTGCGACATTGGCACCATCATCGCTTCCCACTGCGGCCCCGGCACCGTCGCCGTCTTCTTCATGGGCGACGAGCGCAACGCCAACTAAAAAAACACTCCTAAGCAGCATCCAAACCTTTTCTATGGGAAGGGGTCGGATGCTTTGTATTTTTAACTCAGTCCGGGAGACAATAGAACCATGCTGTATTTCTTCAAATTCTACAAGAAGGTGGGATCTCTTATTGATATCTCTCCTGGCAAAGCCAGCCGTATAAAACGCAAGCCATAACCCACCTTTCCAAAAAAGCAGACCAATCCTTGCTTATAGAATAATCCTCCCTTCTATGCCAGAACAATAATCAGCCCGGTCCCATGCGAACCGAGCTGATTATTATCCTTACAAAGAAGCACTGTTACAGGACTTTCTTCTATATTATATATGATCCACGATGCCGCTGATTATCACCCCTTCAAGCTTCCAACAAACATGCCTTTAACGAAATACTTTTGTACAAAGGGATAGCCACACAGTATCGGAGCCATTCCAATGAAAATCGCAGCCATTTGCAGATTCTTTGTGTTGTATTTGCGATTGCGCATCATCTCCTGCATCGCCTCATTGTTGACATCGGTCGCATTAGTCAATTCAGACACTGAATTGAGCAGCCGACGCAATATCAACTGATAAGGAAATTTCTCGCTACTTTTCAAATAAATCAGATGGCTGAAATACCCGTTCCAATGTCCAACAGCAGCAAACAAGCCCATCGTAGCAAAAATAGCCGTCGAAAGAGGCAACACGATTTGAAGATAGATTCTAAACTCGCTAGCTCCGTCAATCATCGCCGCCTCACGCAAATCCATAGCATTGCCTTTAAAAAATGTGCGGAACAAAATAACGTTGTATACACCGACACTCCCCGGAATGACAATAACCCAGTAAGTATCCAGAAGATGCAATTCCTTCATTAATAGATAGGAAGGAATCATACCGCCACCAATAAACATGGTGATCGTCAAATAGACCGTCAAAAACTTCTTGAAGACGAAATCCTGCACAGAGAGCGTATAAGCAATCATGGAGGTGAAGAAAAGAGAAAAAAGTGTGCCTCCAGCCGTATAAAGTACCGTATTCAAATAGCTGCGCGGTATACCCGGCTCTTTGAGTACCAGCTTGTAGGCTTCAACATTCAAACCACGCGGCAGCAGGAAAAAACCGCCCTTGTTGACCTCCTCGGCCGATGAAAGCGAAATTGAAAGCACATAGAGCATCGGATAAGCCATAATAAGGATAATCAGAACCATAAAAATCACATTGGCAACATCAAAAACCTTCTCACCCATCGGCTTTTTGATTTTATTGCTGTGAATTTGATTATTGCGCATTGCTTTTCCTCCTCACCACAAGCTGTTTTCAGAAAACAGTCGACTCGCATAATTAGCCATCGTAATCAACACCAGAGAAACAATACTCATCAGCAAACCAATGGCTGTCGTATATTCAAACGCACCGCCCAGTATTCCCTCTCGGTAAACATATGTGCCGATGACATCGGCTACCTCATAGGTCGATTCGTTGTACAGCAGCAATGTTTTATCCGTACTGGCGCTCATAATGCCGGAAATGGAGAAAATTAACTGAATGGAAATGGTTGGCATCAGCGCTGGAAGCGAAACGTGAAGCACACGCTGAAAGCGATTTGCGCCGTCCACAACAGCCGCCTCAAGCAACTGAGGATCCACATTGGTCAAAGCAGCCAGATAGATAATCGAGCTCCAGCCCAGCCCCTGCCAAATACCCGAACCGATATACAGCGTCCGATACCACCGTGTTTCAATGAGGAAATATATCGGCTCCTGTCCTAACCATCGAAGCACATCATTAACAACGCCATTGGACGCAAAGAGCATTTTGACGATGCCCACCAAAACCACCAGCGATAGAAAATACGGAAGATAGGAAATGGTCTGAACAACCTTCTTGAATTTGCGGGATTGCAGCTGATCGAGCAGCACCGCAAAAATAATCGGCAGCGGAAATCCCCAGAGAAGTCCATAGACGCCCAGAAGCAAATTGTTTCTCAAAAGGCGGAAGATATAGGGGGACTGGAAGAACTTGGCAAAATACTTCAGTCCAACCCACTGCACATCCAAATTAAACATACCCTTGAGCGGCTTAAACTTTTGAAAGGCGATCGATATGCCATACATCGGAATATAGCTGAAAATCAGCACAATCAGAAAAGCTGGCAATGCCATCAAAACCAGCGCACGTTGATCCCAAACTCGCCGTAGGAAACTCTTTCTGCGTACCCGTGACATTGATCCCATAGCTTGTATCCTCCATCCTTTCAAGAGCGCGCCGCTCTTCTTTATAACTTCATTTTAATATATGTAATATCTCACATCAAGTATCAATCCTTAACATCCCCCCTTCAATTTTTATCATTTTCATATTTCAGGACATATCAAAGCCTGCTTTTGGGCATTTCCATCATTTTTCTCAGCACGCTTACGAATTATCCTTTCAATTCTCACTTTAAGGGGCAGGCACGCTTCTCTGTTATTGAACATTTTTCCCATGTATCTCACCAGCTTTATCGTCTGAAACAAATGCCATCCAAATTTTTTATGTCATTTTTTGTAAGTCATTCTCATCTCCGCCATCTTCTTTCTTCCAAATAGGAGCGCGAAATTTATGCTCATCCGAAAAATCTCCATTCACGCTTTACAATTCTCCAAATCCATTATCAATTTCAATTCCACCTCTTGACACAGTCTTAACTTCGTGCTAGACTTCACCTCGCAAACCTCAATTAAGCATCTTTCAAAAGCAGCCATACAGCGCTTTTGTCTGAGATAACACGAAAAGGAGGATACCCCATGAAGAAGAAACTCGTCACCCTATTCCTGACGATCCTCTTGATCGTCTCCACGCTGCCTGTCATTGGCATAGCTGCAGCCGACGACGCCGAAACCGTCACCGTGCTTCAGCCCCTCTTCAACAACTTCGATCCCTCCGACACACCGGTTCACAAGGAATTTCTCGCCAAACTCAACGAGTATCTCGGCCAGAACGTCAATCTCGACTTCACCTACTATGCTTCCGGCGATGAATACAACAAGAAGCTGAACATGGCCATTAACGCGGCCGATCTGACGTGGGATATCGTCTATCTAACCGGCCTTTCGGGCAGCGACGGCACCTACCAAGGCGGTTCCTCGCTGGTCAACGGCTATGGCCAGGATGGCTATTTTATCAACATCATGGACCATAAAGAAGAGATGCCCAATGTCATCAGCCGCATTGAGGCCTGTGGCTCGCTCTTTAACTACATGTACGATGCGGATGGCGGACTGTATTTCATTCCCGCCTTCTCTGAAAACCAGGGCGGTACGCTGGATGCCGGTCGCCGTGGCCCCATCATCGATCAAACCGTCTTCGACGAAAATAACATCCCTTATCCCACCACGCTGGACGAGCTCTATGAAGCGGCCAAAACGCTCAAGCAGATTTATCCCGACTCTGTGCCGATCGTCTCCATGTTTGCTGGCGCGCAGTATGCCGTCTCCCGTCTGGACGAAATGGCCTTTGCCACCCGCGGCACCGGTCAGTTGGGTTTTGACGGCACGCAATACGTCGTTGAGGCCATCAGTGATGAATTCCGTTCCATGCTCCAGTATGGCAACAAACTCTATAAAGAGGGTCTGATCGCTGCCGACTATGCCGCTTGGGACGGCGATATGTTCACCGCCGCCACCACGAATGGCGAATCCTTTATTTTCCTGAACATCTGGTCTACCATTCAGCCTGACGGCACGCTGACCAACAGCCAATATGGCGTCAACGGCCACACTTACCTCAACATCGCCTACGCTCTGGCCATGAACGAGGGCGGTTGGTGGGAAATGCGCGGCTCTATGGAGAATATCTCCGCCATTCCCTCGCCGATAATGGTCATCAATGCCTCTGCCAAAAATATTGATCTGTGCTGCAAGATCGTCGATTACCTCTACACGGACGAATGCCACAACCTGATGACGCTGGGCATTCAGGGCGAAAGCTGGGATTATGACGAAAACGGCACCAAAGTCTACATTGGCGAATATCTCAACGCCGTCGGCACGACTGCTGAAGAGAATCCGCGCATCGCTCTGGGTCTGCAAATCAACGGCTCCTGCGCTTCTGGTATTCTGAACCTCTTCTCCGTCACCAACACGAAGGGCCTCGATGTTAAAATGCCTTTCCTGATGCCGGATCGCACCATTTTCTGGGAGAACAGCTATCTTTTCGGCCGTGACCACTGGACGTATGACAACATGGAACCCGAGAACTGCGTTGACACGCCTCTGCCCTCCATTTCCGCTGAGGAATATGCCGAGGTCAGCGAAATCGGCAGCGTGCTTTGGACCTACGTTAAGGAATGCATGGCCAAATTCTATCAGGGCGAGATGGATGTCAACGATGATGCCACTTGGAACGCCTATGTTGAGCAGTGCAAGGTCTATGGCACCGACCGTCTGTGCGAAATCTACAACGCCTACATTGATGGCATAACCTTCTACAACAAGTAAGAACTGTTCTGCATTAGATCATGCGCAGGCATTCGGGTTCGGCATCATACGCCGAACCCGAATGCTGATTTCTGCTTTTCCAAGACCAGAGATCCATCGCCTTCTTCTCCTTGACTTCCCTTTTTCCCAATCAAAAGAGCTTTTAATTGGCATGCCCTTTTTATTTTTAAGATACAAAGGAGCGTATAAACGATGGGCAACACCAGTAAACAGCGCCAAATGCTGCGCATCACCTGGCTTAATTTATTGCTTGGTCTGATTCTGATGGCTGTTTTTATTATCAGCACACTGGGCCTTTCAGCCAGCCTTCGCCATGAACGTGAGAACCAGTCGCGCCTTACTCTGGAGCACTTTTCAGAGAGCTTTCTGGCAGAAACCACGCATCTTCGCGATGTACTGACGCTGCTAAAAAGCAACAGCAATCTTAATATGCTTGCGGCCAGTTCCTCCACAGCCTGGAACGACATGAGCAATTACGCCCTGAACGCCATTTCTCTGCTCAGTACCACGCAACAATCACTGAATAACGTCAATAGGTTGGTCTTTATTGCACCCCATGCTGAACGTGCCTTCAGTAGCGAAGGCATGCTGCATTTGCGCTATCTCCCTTCCGCAGAATGGATCAACCAGCTGTTAGCGCCTGAAGAAAAGCCTGAAGATTTAGCCAGCCTGAGCGATGGCTGGCACGCCTTTCAAAGTTGTGCTTTCTATGTCCAGCGCAGTACCAATGGCAGCATCCTTCTTTCTGTTGTAAAATCCAGTCAATTAGCCGACATAAATACTTTTCCCAAGGTCAATCCCGATCAACATATCATCGTTCTGGATCATTCTGGCCATTATTTCAGTTCCTCATTCAACACTGCACGCTATAGCATCGAACAGGGAAACACCTATGCCGCACTGTCGAACGGAGACATCTGCAATATTCTGGGCATCGACTATATCGTTACGCGACTGGACAGTGAATCGTTTTCTTTCTTGCTGCTCACCGACCGTCATACCCCCGAACATTCCTACCTGAGTCTAAATCTCTCCATTGCTATTGTTTTGGCAGCCGCATTGACGCTTTTAGCACTCACACTGGCCAACACTACCTATTTCGGACGCATCAGACGATTGGTCGATCCACGCGGCCAGGAAAACAACGACATCGAGCGTCTGCGTCAAATTGTCCAAGAGCGTGCTGCCTATCATCGTACTCAAATCGAGCACTTCATCGCTTTAGCCACTTCCGATGCAGCCACTGATAAGGATTTTGCTGCAATCAGTCCCACTATTGCTGAAGAATACGATCGCTATTTTATTCTCACATTGGCCGTTCAAAGTACCACCCCACTGCGCAGTGATCTTTTTGTACAGCTTTCTCAATTTCTCAGCGATCACTTCCCTTGCTGCGGCGCCTCATCCCGCGAAGGTCACATGACCTTTATTGCTGAACGTGTGCCCGGGACAGAAGCTCTTTCTATCATACTAAGCCAGTTTTTCGACAGCCTGGAGGGAAACCTTTGCGCTTGGGCAGGCGTAAGCACCAGTTATAGCGATCCCAAATCGCTGCGCCGTGCTTTTGCTCAAGCTAAAAAGCGCATGATGACTCTTCCCTGCCGCCACGAAGAGCGCTTTTCTTATGCCGACACAACTCTACCTACTGCTTTTATTCTGCCACAGAGCACCGTACAGAATCTGCTCAATGCTCTTTTCAATGAAGACTTTGAAAGCGCACACTCGCTCTGGGAACAGCTGGTCTATCATAGTGAACCGCCCTGCACTCTCTATGGTATGCAGTCTCTGGGGAATATGCTTTTTGGAGCGCTTAAAAAACAATCAAATTGCTTTGAATCTGTTTCAGCAGCTACAGTCTTTTATCACCCTGAGTGTCTTTGGGCCGCACTGCTTCAACAGGCAAGCCTGTTCCATAAAGCCCATAACAATGCCCCTGAAGAAGATGATACTCCGTCTTCGACCGGAAGCGCCAACGCCATATCAGCATGGATTGAAATCCACTACGCAGAGGATATTTCCCTCGAATCTGTGGCCGATCAGTTTCACATCACGCCGGTACACCTCTCTCGCTGGTTTAAAAAAGAAACCGGTATCAATTTCAGCGTTTTTCTCTCCACGCTACGTATTAACCATGCCCGTGATTTGCTTGACGCCGATCCCTCTATCAAAAATGCCGATCTGGCCGCACACATCGGTATGGCCAGCGTCCTAACCTTTACGCGCCAGTTCAAAGCGCAAACTGGCATGACTCCCGATCAATATCGCGCTGCGGTTCGCTCCACTTCCCTATGTTAAATTCCTGAAATTCCGTTTCATCGCCGCATAATCTGGTAAAATAGAATCAAAGAAACGGGGCCATGCCCCATGAGAGGATGATTATTATGGCAGAAATCACGATCACTCAGGCCAATTTTGACGAAGAAGTTTTGAAATCCGACAAGCCCGTGCTGCTCGATTTCTGGGCGACCTGGTGCGGCCCGTGCCGTATGCTGGCCCCGGAAGTGGCCGCACTGGCCGAGGCGCGCCCTGATATCAAGGTGGGCAAGGTCAATGTGGACGACGAAGGCGAGCTGGCCGTGCGCTTTGGCATCTCCAGCATTCCCACCGTCATCGTCTTCAAGAACGGCGATATCGCCGCGCAGGAAATCGGCTTCAGGCCGCGCGCCGAGCTGGAAGCGCTGCTCGATCGCTGAAACGCAGAAAGGACAAGCCATGACGCTGTCAAAG
Source organism: uncultured Oscillospiraceae bacterium (assembly GCA_964406835.1). Lineage (GTDB taxonomy): Bacteria > Bacillota > Clostridia > Christensenellales > Aristaeellaceae > Firm-10. Next base: position 5,892 of record CAYOTH010000021.1, on the reverse strand, counting down.
AAGCTGGCCGGGCTGGACATCAACGCCTGTCTGGCCGAGCTTGAAAACACCAAAAACGCCGCGCTGATCGACGTGCGCAGCCCCGAGGAATACGCTGCTGGTCACATTCCCGGTGCCGAAAGCTTTCCCCTCGAAGCGCTCGATCCGCTTTTTGACGCGCACCCCGATCCCGCGCAGCCGCTCTTCCTCTATTGCCGCAGCGGTCGCCGAAGCGGTCTGGCCGAAACCCGACTGCGCGAGACTGGATACGAAAACGCCGTCAACATCGGCGGCATCATTGATTACGAAGGCAAAAAGCACTTCGGCTAAAATCTTCCCATCCCAACCCCAAAGCACGCCTCTGCCCCCGCGGCAGTCCGCGTGCTTTTGCTTTTGGCTTTCAGACAGCCCGAGCCGCGCCTCTTCATCGCCGGTTTTAGCACGCCGCAGCAGGTATACCGCCGTTTCGCCCCAGCCCCTCGTCTCTTATCCGCCGCCCATCTTTCGTCCGCTGCATCGCCCTGAGCCCCATGCGCCGCCTTACTCTCCTCACCTCTTACAATCGAATCTTGCCTGCGTTCCTTCTGCATCTCCTTATCGCGCCCCGAAACAGTCAATCCTTTCGCCAACACCGTGTTTCTCGCAGAAAAGCCTTATCAATCGCCTTTCCCGCACTGCCCTATCAAGTCCGGCCTACGCTCATCCTCCCCGTGACAACCCGCGCACCCCGAGCCCCTCCGCCGCCCCGCTCTCCTTGCCCTTAACATCATACGTCCGCCGCCCTATCCAAGCGCCGCCCGAAAGCCGCACAGCTGCGCCCGATCACCCCCGCCTACGCCGCCGCAACGTTTTCATGCACTACGCCCTGCCTCGCCTGTCGCCGATAACCCACGCCGTCCCCGAACGGCATAAAAAAACACGGACGACCGGATTTTTGTTCCGGTGTCCGTGTGGTCAGAGCGCGTTTTTGTTTTCCTGCTTTTCGACCTCGACAGTGAGGGCGATCAGGTTTTTGATGATGGCGCGGCTTTCGCGCTCACTCGAACATTGCTCGATCAGCTTTTCCTGGGCGAACTCCTCGAACAGCTTCATAAAGCGCTTGTAACCCATCAGCACCTCGCTGTAGCCCGCCTCGATGTTGTAATCGGTGTGGCCGTCCGAAAGCAGCACGCCCGCGTATTCATAGCAGCACAGGTCAATGTCCTTGACGCGGCAGTCGTCGCGCAGAAAGAACAGCCGATAGCCCGGGTTGCCCCACATCAGACGCAGCTGCTCGGCGAGTATTCGCCGCCTTTCCGCCGGCGTAAAGGGCCGCATTCCCCAGAAGTGCGCGCTCAGAACGCCCGTGCGGGCAAAGTTTTCCATGGCCTCGCGCTTTAAAAACGTCCAGGTTCGGGCGTGTTTTTGCTCGATGTTGGCATAGCGCTGCTCGAAAATGCGCACCATCTTCTCAATGACGTCGGCCGTCTCATCATTGAAGCGAAGCAGCCCGCCCTCGTCCAGCGAAGCGGCCCGCAAAATCTCGGGCGGCACACTGACCATGCACAGATCGGGCCTCAGCGCGTATATCGTGCTGTTTTTCTCCATCGTGGCATAGTTCGTAATCATGTGCAAATAGTCGTCCAGCGTGCCGTGACCCTCAAAGCAATGCCTCAGCCGCTGATACTTTCCCCGCTCGATGCCCAGCCGGCCGTCGGTTTTGCCGCTGAAGGTCTTGTCCAGCAGCTGCGCACTTCGCGGCCCGGTAAAAATAATCATGTCGTGCCAGCAGGCGCCTGCCTCGTCCTCCCAGATGCAGATCATGACATCCGAGCGCTCCAGCCCATAGGAGCACTGCTCGTTCTTCTCCTCCAGGCGGGTATAGCACTCATAGCCAGTCAGAACGATCAGGCGCTGCATTTCAGCTGCCAGGCGAATGGTGCGCGCCGCATCCTCGTTAACCAGCACATAGTGATCGACCGTCGCGCCCCGCTTCGTGATCAGATCGGGCAGCGCGGAATAAATCGACGAATAGGGCGTGTTGAGCAGCGTCACACGCATATTGCGCGCCCGGGCATAGCGCTCGCTTACCGTCATGCTCTCGCCGCTTTGCTGGCTGTAGAGCACGACATCGCCCGGCTCCTGCAAAACGTCGCCCCGCAGATAGGCCCACATCTCGCGCGTCTTGAGCGCATCCTTTTCCTGGCCCAGCGTCAGCTTCTGCACCGCCGCATGAAGTCTCGCACGCTCCGCCTCCGTCAGCTCAAAGCAGCTGAGTATGGTCTGCTCCAACTGAACCGCCGCCGCGCCAGTGAGCTTGCCGCTGTTGATCTGCGCCTGCCAGTTGGCGCTTCGCACGCCCAGTATCGCCGCCATTTTCTTTTCGCTCAGGCGATGCGAACGCATGAAATCCTGTATAAAATCGACCATAACCGTCCTGCTACTCCTTGTTGCCGGTTCCTAACGACCGGGCAAAGATCATTCGTAAATAATTGTTCGCTTCAACAGAAAAAAGCCGCGGTGAATACCGCAGCTCATTCTATTTACAAAAACGATTACTGGAGCGCCGTCATGAGAATGGACAGCACAACGAACACAGCCGCCGAGATCTTGGTGGCCAGCTCCAGCTTGCCCTCGACGCTCTTCGCCTTATTCTTATCCATGAACGTCTCCGCCGCGCCGCCGATGGCGCCCAGGCCAGAGCTGTTGCCCTGCTGCATCAGCACGGAGGCAACCAGCACAATGACGTCAATGATCAGAAAAATCTGGGTGATAACCAGGAACGCTTTCATAAAACGATGTCCTCCTTCAGGGCAGACGCTCATAAACCGCCGCCTTTTTCAAAACAGATTTATTATATCATCTTTTGCCGCGAATAGCAACCCCTGTTTTGTGTGAATATTTCGATGAAACGATTTTTTACACATCAAGCCGCCGCATTTTGCCGATGACCAGCCGCATATAGACCAGCAGCGCCGCCAAAAGCCCGAACGCCAGCACTGAGTTGACCTGCTGCGCATAGACGTTCAGCCCCCAGAGCGTGTTTCCGGTCGCCTGAATGCGCCCGACCACCACGCCGCCCAGCAGCGAGGCGCCAAAGCCCACGATGCCGCTGACCGCATTGCGCGCGCCCATGGCCTGCGCAAAGGAGGCCTCGGGAATGTAATCGTAGGTGATGTTGGTCAGCGCCGAATTGATGCCGGCCATGGCCGCCGCGTAAAAGACATAATACACCACATACAGCCCCCGGCTTTCCGGGCGCGTGAAGGCATTAACCAGAAAGCCCGCTGCCGCCACGACCAGGCACAGCGTGAGCAGATTGGCCCAGCCGCGCTTGTCAGCCAGCCGCCCGCACAGCGGTGAGGCCAGCGCGCGCACCACGCCATAGACAACGCCCAGTGCTGAAACGAAGGTGAGCGAAAAGCCCAATTCGCCAATAAGATAGGTTCCGTAATAGGGCGTCGAAATGTAGTTGGCCATTTTCCAGAGCACGTCGATAAAGAGCAGTTTGCGAAGCGAGGCGCTCTTGCCAATCAGTGAAAAGGCCTCCTTGAGCTGCTGGGCCGATCCCGTCTGCTCGCCCGTCTCCGGCTCCACGCTGTCGTCGCACAGCGCAATCGAAACCGCGTGCAGAAGCGCCACGACCACCATCGTCACGCCGCAGAGGATAAATCCGGTCTGCTCGCGGCCAATGGCCTTGAAATAATCGACCAGCGCGCCCATGGCCATCGTAAAGACCATGCCGCAGATGAGGGAGACAATCTCCTTGTTGGCGGTAAAGCGGCCGCGCTCATGCGCGCCCACAAAGCCCATCATCCACTTGTACTTGACCGGCGTGGTCAGATTGAGAATCAGATACGCGCCCAGAATCATCACCACGAAGAGCGCCGTCTTGACCGCTCCCGGCACACCGATGAAGGGAATGACATACAGCGTGGCAAACATCATTTCATTGAGCAACGCCAAGAGCAAAAGCCGCTTTTTAATCGAGCGGCCGGGCTTGACGATCAGCCTGGAAAACAGCTGCGCCACGCAGGCAAACGAAATAAACGAGGAAACAATGCCCGTCACCGCATCAGAAACGCCCACCTGCTTGAGTATGGCGGCCAGAAAGGCCCCAGTCACCAGCAGCGACACCAGATACTCCAGCAGCGCCTCGACGATATACGCCCTCCGGCTGCGCACAACGCTCTTTTTCATCGTTGCTTCTTCCTCCCGCTTTGGTTGATTCTTCGAAACGAAATCCCCGCTGCGTTTTTCGGGGCATCCGCATCCCATTATATACCCGGCCGACGTCAAAAGGCAATATACCCCGCGCGCTGCCGCTAATTTTTACAGGCCGCCAGAGCCGGACCGCCCCCGCTTCAACGCCCCCCGCAAAATCAATATTTTGAATTGAAAGCCTGCTTTTTCGCTCTATGTCAATAGAAAAAGAGCGCGTGGCGGCTGTTCAGCAAGCCTTTGCGCTTTCGCACAGCCTACTTTTAATTCCGCGGCAGGAAGTTTTATCATCCTCCGCATAATAAGCAGCTGGATGTTCAGCTTTTCGCCCGCTTCAAATCGTCTCATAAACTCGAGATTTCCAGGATGAACCCTCTGAGGCTTGATGGCCTTTATGCGGTATGAATCACCGTTTTTGCCTCAAAAGAGCGTGGCAGCTGTTCATCAAGCCTTTGTGCTTCCGCACAGCCTGCTTTTTGCACCAGACACTCCCCGGAGAACTCATCGCCAAGGTCTGTTTTTTCGATGGACGATGGAAATCGGTTTTCCTTCAAACAGAAATTCAGCCGTCGCTCGGAATCCCCCGTCTATTTTTTATGACGGATTCCGGCAAAAACCCCCTTTTAATGCGGCGCGCCTTATGGTATAATGAGTGTGTCTATTGTGACCTTTTGTCGCTTCATCACTCTCAAGGGAGGTATTTTCATGATTCCGAGGCCAGAATATCCCCGTCCTCAATTTGTGCGCGAAGGCTGGATGAATTTAAATGGCACCTGGCAGTTTGAAATTGACCACGGCGCCAGCGGCCGCAAGCGCGGTCTGGTGACCCGCGAGCCGCTCAACGACGAAATCACCGTGCCGTTCTGCCCGGAGAGCCACCTTTCCGGCATCGAATATACCGATTTTATGCGCGCCGTGTGGTACCGGCGCACCTTCACGCTGCCCGGCGAGGCGCTGGGCAAGCGCGTCTTCATCAACTTCGGCGCGGTCGATTACGCCTGTGAAGTCTGGATCAACGGCCAGAGCGTCGGCACGCACCGCGGCGGCTATGCCTCCTTCCAGTTTGAAATCACCCAGGCGCTGTGCGAAGGCGAAAACACCGTCGTCGTCTGCTCGGATGACGATCAGCGTACTGGCCGTCAGCCCTTCGGCAAGCAGTCGGATCGCTATGAGTCCTACGGTTGCTACTACACCCGCACCACCGGCATCTGGCAGACGGTCTGGCTGGAGTGGACAAACAGCACCCGCATCACCTCCGTGCGCCTGACGCCCGACGCCTTCAACAATTCCGTGCTCATCGAAGCGCAGCTGGACGGCGATTCCAAAGGCGTCAGCCTGCGCGCCCGCTCCTCTTTTGAGGGCGAATACGAAACCGAGCTGGAAGCCGAGGCCGCCGGCGGCGCGGCCCGCGCGCTCATGCTGATCGAAAACCCGCGCTACTGGACGGTCGGCGAGGGCAATCTGTACGATCTCGAGCTGACGCTGGTCAAGGACGGCGAGGTCGTCGATACGGTCAAGAGCTACTTCGGCCTGCGCAGCATCAGCTTTGACGGCATGAAGTTCCTGCTCAACGGCCGCTCCGTCTTCCAGCGCCTGATCCTCGACCAGGGCTTCTATCCGGACGGCATCTACACCGCCCCCACCGACGAGGAGCTCAAGGCCGATATCGAGCGCTCGATGGCCATGGGCTTTAACGGCGCGCGCCTGCACCAG
>CAYOTH010000020.1:0-13410 GCA_964406835.1 uncultured Oscillospiraceae bacterium | reverse complement strand
CTCTATTATATCAGAAAAGGCCGCTTTTTGCGACCTTTTTTGACAGGCTGAGGCCGGAGAACTTCTCCGGCCTTTGCCGTAACTATTCATATTTCTTTTTGACGATTGCCAAGATCAGCGCAGCGCGACCTTTTTCTTTCCGAGAATGTTGCGCTTTTCTTTCATTGTCATGGTGGGATTATGTGGGAAGAAACAGCTTGTTTTGCAGTGCGCCTTGCATAGAAGTAGGGAGCTTCTTTTCCTTGACAATTCGAATGAGCTATAACGACGAGTACAGCATGACAAACAGCACTGATACCCTGAAGAATTAATGACAACAATGCCATTGACAGGGACTGTGGGCAGATTTCATTTCGTGGCGCACCGGTTGCGGCGTATTTCTTTTTTGCCTATGTTCTGCACAGTCATTATATGATGGAGTTGCTCTAAAGCCAAGAGCCCATTTGAATTGGTTTATTTTTTTTGGGCAGGCGCAAAGCGCATTTTGCGGGGAAGGCTTGGAAATGTTGTTTGGGACGATTAGGAATCGGAAGAATTTGGAACGCTGTCTTGACGCCATGTCCCATCGGTGATATGATTAGGATACAAAAAACGCAGGAAAGAAGGCCTTATTATGCGCGATGTCCATGGTCATTCCGTTCAGCTGCAGGCGCACCGCGGCGTCAGTACCGATTGCCCCGAAAACACGATGACGGCTTTTATGGCCGCTGTGGCTCAGGGCTATGATGTGATTGAGCTGGATCCCAAATTTACGCGCGATCAGCAGTGTGTGATTCTGCATGACAGGACGCTCGGTCGCACGGCGCGCGATGCCGAAGGCGCGCAGGTGGATGCCGCCATTGCCGATTTGACGCTGGCAGAAGCGCGGGTTTATGAATACGGTAGTTGGTTCAATGATGAGTTTACCGGCGAGGCCATTCCGCTGCTGGCCGATGTTTTGGACTATGCCCAAAAGCAGCATATGCCGCTAAAGATTGATAACGTGATCGAGTCCTTTACGCCGGAGCAGACGCAGATACTCTTTGACTTGGTTGAGCAGGCTGACATGGGTCGGCTGGCTGGCTTTACCTGCACGAAGCCCGAGTACATCTCGGGCGTTGTGGCGCGTTTCCCGCAGGCTGTGATTCATTATGACGGCCCCGTGGACGAGGATAAGCTGCGCGCCGTGAAGGCTGTGCTACGCGGTAATCCGCTGGTTGTCTGGTTGCCCTATCCGAACCGGCTGACCGACTGGTGTACGGCGCCTGCTGCGTCGGCGGAGCGTGTGGCTATGGTGCGCGCTCTGGGGGCCAGGTTGGGTCTGTGGATCATTGAGGACGAGGAAGAACTAAACGACGCCTGCGCGCGCTTTGCGCCCGATATTGTAGAGACCACCGGCGCGATTAAGCCGGACGCCTGAGGCACGATGAAATCATAAAAAAGCATTCCCGCACGGTGAGGACGATTGTCCAGCGTGCAGGAATGTGTTTTTTAGTAGCGGGGGCGCTGGCGACGGGTGGCCTGTGCGCGTTCACGAGCGCGGGCACGAGCCCGTTCGCGGGCCCGTTTACGGGCGCGGGCTCGGCGGCGCGCATGATGAATGGAGAGGATAATGCGTACCGCGATGAGTACGACCAGAAGGGCGGCCAGGGCTGTGAGCAGCGTGTAGACCCAATCGGGAATGCGGGCCAGCAGCGAGCCCAGATAATCGGCTTTGGCGGCCGGAACGGCGGAAACGCTGCGATCGGAAATCAGCACGGCGGTGATGACGTCGCCGTCCTCGGGGGTGAACGTCAGCCGACCAATGACCGTGCCCACTTCGATGGGGGCGACCAGCTCGCGGGTGTATTCAATCGTGAGGTGGTTTTTGAAATCTTCGAACAGCTCGTTGATGCTGCCGCAATAGATTTTCTTTTCATAGGCGCCGGAGCGGTTGATCAGGGCGTTAAGGCGAATGATTCCGCCGGAGGGGTCGTCGGCCGGCGCGCCCGATATGGGAACGGTCAATCCCAGCATACCGTAGAGGTCTTCAAACGAATAGGTTTTGTACTGAGAAAAGCCGTAATCGAGCAGGCGGGTGGCGTCCTGCCATTTGGCCACGGCGAACGTCGTTGTGCTTTTGAAGGCGACGCAGAGCAGACTGATGCCGTCTCGCTCGGCCGAACTGACCAGGCACTGGCCGGCGGCGCTGGTCGTGCCGGTTTTAACGCCGGTTGCGCCGGAATAGCGGTAATCGCTGCCGTAAACAACCAGCATGTTGGAGTTTTGGATGGTGTATTCATCGCGCATGTTGGTCTTGTTCATCGTATACTGGCCGGAGCCGACGATTTTGCGCACGGACGAATACTGCATGGCGGCCTGTGCGATGAGCGCCATGTCGTGGGCGGTGGTGTAGTGGTCGTCGGCCGTATAGCCATGTGCGTTCGAAAAATGCGTGCCGGTACAGCCCAACTCCTCGGCGCGCGCATTCATCATGTTGACGAAGCCCTCGAGGCTGCCGCCGATTAGCACGGCCACCGCGTTGGCGGCATCGTTGCCGGAGCGCAGCATCATGCCATAGAGCAGATCCTGCATGGTCATTTCCTCGCCGACCTGCACGGGAACAACAGAGGAATCCTGAGGAATATTGGCGGCTTCGGCGGGAATTTTGATGGCCTCGCTCAAGTTGGGGTAATATTCAACGGCCAAAAGTAGCGTCATGATTTTGGTGGTGCTGGCCGGATTCATGCGCGTGTCGGCATTTTGGGACATCAATACGCGGCCGTCGTCCATGTTAATCAGCGTAAAGGCCTGGGCATAGAGCTGATCGGCGACGAGTGATTCAGGCATATTTTCGTCATAGGCCGGTACGGATTCATCAAAGGGCGGAAGCGTCGGCGCGGGCGTGGGCGTCGGCGAGGCCTGGGCCGAAAAGGCAATCAACAGCATGAGGACAGTCAATAAAGCCGTTCGGATGCGGGTAGACAGTGAATACATGATTCGAAAGTCCTTTCTGATCAAGAATAGATAAGACGGTATGGCCGTGAGCATAAACAAAGCTATATACACTATACCACCAAATGCGCTTTTTGTACAGGGCAGGGCGCGTCAAAATTTGGCGTCAATTCTGTTGGTCGCCTGAACTTTAGACGAAGCAGGCGGGACGTTGGTTTGGACAGGCGGTTGTTTCGCGATAAATGATCGTAAAATTGTAATATTTTTTTTATTTCACATTGAAATTGTGACGTTTTAAGGGTATAATAAAATAGAAGATTCGGCTGAAAGACAAGGAGGACGGCGCCATGGCAAGAAAGATTCTGTTGGTGGATGATGAACCGCTGATTGTCAAGGGCCTTAAGTACAGCCTGGAACAGGAAGGCTATGAAACGGAATCGGCCGCTGACGGCGAGGAAGCGCTTGCTCGCTTTTTTGCCGGGCAGTTTGATTTGATTTTGCTGGACGTTATGTTGCCCAAAATGGATGGCATCGAGGTCTGCCAGCGCATTCGCGAAAAATCCAATGTGCCCATTATCATGCTGACCGCTAAGGGCGAGGATATGGATAAGATTTTGGGCTTTGAATATGGCGCGGATGACTATATGACCAAGCCCTTTAACATTCTGGAGGTTAAGGCGCGCATCAAGTCCATACTGCGCCGCGCCGGAACTCAGAAGAGCGAAAACACCGCGCAGACCATGGTTGTGCGCAACATGATCATCAATCTCAACAACCGCTCGGTAACGATTGATTCGCGCGAGGTCAATCTGACGGCTAAGGAGTTTGATTTGCTGCAGCTGTTTGTCGCCAATCGCGGCAAGGTGTTCAGTCGCGAAAATCTGCTTGAAACCATCTGGAAATATGATTATCTGGGCGATTTGCGCACGGTTGATGTGCATATTCGCCGCCTGCGCGAGAAGATCGAACGCAATCCGGCTCAGCCTGAGTTTATTCTCACCAAGTGGGGAGTGGGCTACTATTTTACGGACAAAGATTAAGCATGTCTTTTATTCCTTCCGGTGGAGATTTGTTATCGCCTATCTGCTGATTGTCTGCGTCGCGTTTTATGTTGTCAGCGCGACGCTGACGCGGCTGGTAGGCGAATATCTGTTTAACCAGAAGGTGAATAGCGAATTGCAAATTGCGCGCGAGGCGGCCGAGGAAGGCGCTCAGGCGCTTTCAGCGCGGGACGGCGAGGCGCTTTATCAGGCGCTTGTTCACTTTTTGGATGGGCAGGAGGGGCAGCGCGCGCTGGCTATTGATTTGTATGGCGTTGTGCAGGCCGATACCCTTTCTCAACTCAACGGCACGCGACTTGAGCGCCGCGAGGTGGCCGATGTGCTTTCGGGCGCAGTCTCCAGTTATGGCTATTATCTGCGCGACGAGGATGGTTCTTCTGCCAGCCGCTTTGTCATCGGCGGTATGAACGGCAGCATGGTGTGCCTCTACGCCGTTCCCATGATGCAGGAGGATGCGCTGGTGGGCGTATTGATGCTGGTGGCTACATCGCAGGACGCCTATCGGGCCTTGGCCGAGGTGCAGATGAAAATGCTGACCTGGCTGGCGCTGGTGGCTGTGATCGTGGTGGTCATCAGCATTACCATGTCGCGCTATTTTACGCGCCCCATTGCTGAATTGAACGAGGGCATTGCGGAAATGACGCGCGGCGATTTCAGCAACCGTGTGCGCGTGCATGGTCACAATGAATTTGCTCAGCTGGCCGTGGCCTTTAATATGATGTGCGAGCGCATAGAAAACCTGGATAAGGCGCGCAGTCAGTTTGTTTCCAATGCGTCGCATGAGCTTAAGACGCCGCTGAGCACGATGAAGATTCTCATCGAGACGCTGATGTATCAGGATCCCATGGATCCGGGCATGACGTGCGAGTTCCTGGGAGATATTAATAAGGAAATCGATCGGCTTAATTCGGTCATTGGGGATCTTCTCACGCTGGTCAGTATGGACGGCGGCGAAAAGAAAATGGAGATGCAGTCGGTTTCCGTGGCGGATATTCTGGGCGACAACATGCGCCGTCTCCAGCCGCTGGCGCGGGAGAAGGGCATTGAAATGACGGCGTCCCTGCGCGAACAGGCCGTGGTGGAGGCCGATGCCGGCCGTCTGACGCAGGTATTTTATAATTTGATGGATAACGCCATTAAATATACCGGTCGGGGCGGCAGCGTGCGCGTTGAGTTGGCTAAGCGGGATAAGAAGGTCATCGTTCGGGTGACGGACACCGGCATCGGCATTCCCCGGGAGGATCAGCTGCACATTTTCGATCGTTTTTATCGCGTGGATAAGGCGCGCTCGCGTGAGACCGGTGGCACCGGACTGGGCCTGTCAATTGTCAAGCAGATTGTGCTTTTGCACGGCGGAATGATTACGGTTTCCAGCGAAGAGGACAAGGGCAGCACGTTTACAGTGGAATTGCCCGAAAGCGCCGGGAAATCATAAGGACACGTGTCCGGCGGAGGACAATGGATATGAAGAAAATTTGTATGGCGGGCGCGCTGATTCTCTGCATCCTGCTGGCGGGCTGTATGCCCTTTGCCGCAGAGCTGTTGCCCGTTGATCAGAGCCAGGATATGCCCATGCCCTCGGAGAAATCGGCGCAGGCTGCGCTCGGGGATCAGGTGGCGGCTTGGCAGACGGAGGAGCTTTTGTATTATCCGGCGCAAAGCCAGCAGGCGCTGCTGGAAATACACGAAACGATTGAGGTCGGCGCGCAGCAAACGTTGGAGGAATGCCTGGTTCAGGCACTGCTGGAGGAAACGCCGGCCGGCGCCAAAGCGGTTGCTCCAGCTGGGACGACCCTTCTGGGCCTTTGGCGCAGCGGCAAGACCGTCGTGGTGAATCTGTCTATTGAGGCGGAGGCCGTGGAGGGCGAGCAGGCGCTGTTTTTCATGCGCGCGGCCATTGCGCAGACGCTGTGCGCCGTCTGTGATTTGGAGAGCGTGGACGTGCTGGTTGACGGCCGGGCACTGAGCGAGGCGCGTGTTCCGCAGGGCGCGCTGGGTTATGACGACAATCCGCTTTCTTCCCGCTGGATGCAGCTTTTGGCTGATGAAGAGCTGGCTGCCAGCGAGCAGGATTATGCGCTGGAGCGGCGCGCGGTGCTCTATCACCTGACGGCGGATGGGCAAAAGCTGGTTCCCTGTGCGCGGATGATGACTTTTCAAAACGGTGAGTACCTTTCGGCGCTGATTGACGCGCTGCAGGAGCCGCTGGCGGCGGGGGCCTTTGTGGCGCCGCTGGCCGCTTATGATACAGAGCTGATCAAAGAAGCGGAGCTGGCCGTGCTTTCAGATGGCCGACGCGTGGCTCGATTGACCATTGAAGGCGGAGCCATTAAGGGCGAAAACGAGTGGATGACCTATGGCGCGCTGACATGCACGCTGACCGGCTTTCTGCCGGAATTGGACGGCGTTCAGATCTACATCGGCGCAGGACAGCTGGCGCGCCTTGACACGCCGCAGGGCGAGGTGATCTTTGAGGACGGCGTGCTGACGCGCGACCTGTTTGAAGGCGCGATGGGCCGCGAAACGACGATTTATATGACGGCTGACAATGGGCAGCTGCGCGCGCTGACTCGGGTTATGGCGGAGGAGGATGCGCTTTCGCCGCGCATGACGATGGCAGAGCTTTTTGGCGAGCCGAAGAGCTGGGAGACGGGCGTACAGCGTGTTGTGCCGGACGGCTTGACCAGCGATGATCTGCTGGGCGTGCGCATTGAAAACGGCGAGGCGATGCTTAATTTTTCCGCGCGCTTTTATGCCGGATGCCAGCGCCTAAGCGCGCAGCAGGAGCGCAATCTGGTCTATGCGCTGGTCAATACGCTGACGGAACGGCCGGATGTAGATGCCGTGTGTTTTCAGATCGAAGGCGCGTCGGTGGATGAGCTGGTTTCTTCGATTAGCCTGAGAGGGCCGCTGTTGCGCAATCCGGGGCTGATTTTAACGGATGAAGGTCACTAATAGAATATTGAGTGCGTTCGGCAGGCCAGGAAAGAGGGCTTGCCGGGCGCATTGACTGTTTTGGGAGTGTCGTTCTCAAGCCGTATATTGTTAACGGGGAGACTGTTGACGTTTTTCTCGAAGCGTCGTAAACTGAAAACTGTATAATCATATCCTTTGATGGATGGTATGAGACAATGAGAAAAAATACATGGGTTACGGTTCTGATCGCCTCGATTGTCGGCCTGCTGGCCGGTGTAGCGCAGATTTTCTATGTGGGATTTTTTCCGGTGTGTGTGCTGGGCACGGTTCTGGCGTCGCTGCTGTTTGTCTGGGGTGGCTTTGCGCCGTCGCTTGTCTATATGGCGGCCTCTCTGGGCAGCGTGGGCTGGCTGTACGGCCCTTGGGCCGCGGGCGTGCTGGCGCTGATTGTGGCGTTGCCCTCGGCGGTTGTTGTGGCGCTTTTTGCTCGGCGGGCGTCGTTTATGCGGCGCATAAAGGGCGCGGTTTTGTCGCAGTTGGGCGCGATGCTTTTGCTGATCGTCGTTTTGTATCTGTCCGTGCGGCGTGATCTGATTTTGGTTCTGGTCGAAGCGGCCAACAGCTGGGCGCAAAGCCTGCCAGTGCTTTTGCGTGAGGCGCTGGTGCAGCAGTTTGCGCTGATCGGTTTGGTGACTGGCGACATGGCGCAGCGCGCGCTTGAAGGGACGCTGCATTCCGCGGAAACGCTGAGCGTGCTGGAGGGCATTTTCGATCTGTTGGGCAACTCGTTGAGGCTGCAATTGCCGGGTATGCTGCTCAGCTCGGGTCTTCTGACCGGCGTGCTGGCCGTGGGTTTGCCCGATGTGATCTGCGCGCATCGAGGAGACGATGTGGATTATATCGCCTTTTCGGATTGGCATATGCCCTCTCAGGTGACGGCTGGCGGGCTGGTCTGCCTGGCGGTTTCGCTGGTGCTGGTGCTTTTCAAGGTGGATGGCGCTGAGTCGGTCTATAATGCTCTTGTGATTGCGGCGGGAACGATCTGCGCGGTGATTGGTTCGGCGGCGCTTGACCGGTGTCTGAAGGCCAGTGGCCGTGGCCGCGCGTTTCGCATTGTGCTCAATGGGCTGGGGCTGCTTTTCGCGCAGGGACTGTTTATCATGATGGGCGCGTATTCGGCGCTCCTGGGGCGTAATGGGCTGGTTTCCGGCTTCATTCGTCGTAAAATGGAAGAACATAACAGGGAGGAATAAACAATGAAGGTTATTCTGCTCAAGGATGTCAAGGGCACCGGCAAAAAGGATCAGGTGCTCGAGGTCAGTGACGGCTTCGGCCGCAATTATCTGCTGCCGCGCAAGATGGCCATTGAGGCCACCAGCGAGGCAGTGCATTCGATTGAAAAGAGCAAGCAGGCCGAGAAGCATCGCGAGGATGTCAAGCACAACGAGGCTGAAAAGCTGGCTCGCGATCTCAAGGGCAAGGTGGTCATCGTTAAGGTGCGTGCCGGCGAGGGCGGCCGTCTGTACGGCTCCATTACCGGCCAGGAAATCGCCGATGCGCTTAAGGCGCAGCATGGCGTGGAGATCGACAAGCGCAAAATTGAGCTTTCCGAGCCGGTGCGCTCGATTGGTCAGACCACGGTGACGCTCAAGCTGGCGGCCGGTGTGTCGGCGCGCATGATTCTCAATGTGGCGGCCGAAGAAAAATAATCAAAGACTGTGAAACGCACGCTTCCCCTCTTGAGGGGAGGCATGCGTTTTCGAGCGTATGGCCTGAATTGGCCGTGGGAAGAGTTTGAGGAGGTGGTGATGCGGTATGGAACAGGCAGTGCAGAGTGGGCGCATTCCGCCGCACCATCTGGAGGCCGAGCGTTCCGTGCTGGGCGCTATGCTTCAGTCGCCGGAAGCCGTCATGCTGGCGCAGGAATCGCTGACGCCCGACGACTTTTATGATCCGGCGCACCGTGAGATCTTTGATGCCATGATGCATCTGGCTATGCTGTCCAAGCCGGTCGATCTGGTGACGCTGGACGAAGAGCTGATTCGGCGTGGGCGGCTGGATGGCGTGGGCGGCATTGATTATCTGGTTGAATTGAGCCAGTTTGTGCCGACGACGGCCAACGTGGGCGCGTATATTCGCATCATTGACGAAAAGTCAACGCTGCGCAAGCTCATTGACGCCTCGCAGTTTATTTCGCAGGCCAGCTATGCGGCCGAGGAAGAGACACCGGATATTCTGGCTGAGGCGGAAAAGAAAATTTATGACATCACTATGCGCAAGGGCGGCGATATGCTTCAGCCCATACAGTCGGTGCTTCTGGGAACCTACGAGCGCATTGAAACGCTGGATCGAAATCGCGGCAAAATCGAAGGAGTGCCTACCGGTTTTGTTGATTTGGATCGTATGCTGACCGGCATGCATCCGGGTGAGTTTATTCTGATCGCGGCGCGTCCGTCGATGGGTAAAACCAGTATCGGCATGAACATTGTTGAAAATGCCGCCATTCGAAACGGCGCCAGAGTGGCGGTCTTCTCGCTGGAAATGCCGGCTGAACAGCTGGTTATGCGTATGCTCTGCTCGGAGGCCTGCGTGGACATGCAGTCGGTTCGCCGGGGTATGCTTAATCCGGAGGATTGGGAAAAGCTGACCGACGCCATGGTGCCGATTGCCCGTTCGCATATCTATATCGATGCGACCAGCGGCATTTCCGTGCCGGAGGTACGCTCTAAGGCGCGTCGTCTTCAGATGGAGCATGGCCTGGATTTGATTCTGATCGACTACCTGAGCCTGATGAGCGCGACCGGGCGCAATAACAGCCGTCAGGAAGAGGTCAGCAGCATTTCGCGTGCGCTGAAAGGCCTGGCTCAGGAGCTGAAGGTGCCGATCATCGTGCTTCAGCAGCTCTCCCGTGCCAATGCCGGGCGAAGCGATCACCGGCCGATTCTTTCGGATATCCGCGATTCGGGCGCCATTGAGCAGGATGCCGACGTGGTTATGTTTTTGCACCGCGAAGCCTATTACGATCCGGAAACGGAAAAAAAGAACATCGCCGAGGTTATTATTGCCAAGCAGAGAAACGGCCCTTTGGGGACGGTCGAGCTGGGATGGCAGGCGGAATACACGAAATTTGTCGATCTGGTAAGTGGCGGCTCCGCGCCCTTCTGATCGATCGGAGGGACAGGGCATGGACGAAAAGAAACTTCGCTGCGTTGTGGAGGCCATACTCTTTGTGGCCGGCGAAGCGCTCAACATTGCCGATTTGGCGCACGCGCTGGACATGACGGCGGCGGAGCTGATTCCGGTGCTTGACCGGCTGCGTGAGGAATATGATCGGGAAGAGCGGGGCATACGCCTTAACCGTTTCGGCATGAGCGTGCAATTATCCACGCGTCCCGATTATGCGCCGTATATCGAGCGGCTTTTGCAGCCGGTTCAGAAGCAGTCGCTTTCTCAGGCGGCTATGGAAACGCTGTCCATCATTGCCTATCGCCAGCCGATTACCAAGGCGGAGATTGAGGCGGTGCGCGGTGTCAAGTGCGATTATTCGGTGCAGTCGCTTCTGGCCAAGGGTCTGATCGAGGAAGCCGGGCGCAAGGAAGCATTGGGCCGCCCGATTCTTTATGGAACAACGGAAACCTTTTTAAGTCACTTCGGCATTGAATCACTGGATGAATTGCCGCCGTTGGATATCGAATCTGCGCAGGATCAGGAGCTTCCCGAGCAGGAAGTCTGACGAAGCGCTGAGGGATAGAGTGGACGAAAAGAAAGGAAGAAGAGCATGAAGATTTTGCTGATTTTGAGTGATGGCGTACGTCCGGACAGTCTTGAAGGCATCGAGTTCATTGAAAAGCTGAAGAGCAAGAGCACTTACTGCATGACGGCCTCGACCGTTATGCCTTCCGTGACGCTGCCCTGCCACATGTCGCTGTTCCACAGTGTTGACCCTTCGCGCCATGGCACGACGACCAACACCTATGCGCCGCAGGTTCGCCCGATTTCCGGCCTGTTTGAGCAGATCAAGCGCGCGAAGAAGACCAGCGCCATGTTCTATAACTGGGAGGAACTGCGCGATCTCTCCCGCCCGGACAGCCTGGCTTACAGCGAGTTTATTTCGGGTCATGTCTATGATTACGAAATGGCGAATCAGGCGCTGTGCGATCATGCCGTTCGTTACCTGAATGAGCACGACATTGATTTTACGTTCCTGTATCTGGGTTGGACGGATGCGGCCGGCCATCAGAGCGGCTGGATGAGCGATGAGTATATGAACGCCGTGAGGAAGACGTGCGATATGATCGAGCACACGATTGAGGCGCTGCCGGATGACTATGTCGTGATTTTCACGGCCGATCACGGCGGACACGATCGGATCCACGGCACGGATCAGGAGGAAGATATGCAGATTCCGCTCTTCTTCTGCGGCAAGCCGTTTGAAGCGGGCCGTCAGCTGGCCGAAGCTAACATCAAGGACATCGCGCCGACGGTGGTCAAGCTCCTGAATGCCGAGCCGGCGGAGGAGTGGGAAGGCCAGATCCTTTGTCCGTAATCGGGTTTTAAGACATACTGAAAAAGCAGGATGCTGCGTTGCCTCAAAGGACAGGACGGCATCCTGCTTTTATTGTCATCAGCATCGTTGTTGGTTCAATTAAGGCGTTCAGAAGGCCGGGCGGGGCAGGCGAAGGGGCGTTTCTGATTTCGGCTGGCGACAATCAATTGAAATTTTATGGGATGAAAGCCTGCGTTTGGGCTCCATGTAGACAAAAACAGACCTCGGAACACAATGCTCAGAGGTCTGTTTCTCTTTATGGTTTAATGATGGTGCGTTTTGCGGCAATGGAATAGGGAAGGTTAATAGCGAATGAGCTTGTCTTCGCCGGCGCCGAAGCGGGAAAGAGAGACGGCGCGTTCCTTTTTGCGCCAGGCCATGACATCCCAGGCATCTTCGAAGGCCGTGTTTTCGGTGCGCGGGCCGGGGAAGACGCCGATCGGATCCCAGAGCTGCGGCACATAGGCCGTTTCGGAGGTGATGCCCACGATGTTGAGGCCCTTGATAAGGCGCTTTGAATCGCTGTGGTCATGGCCGTGCAACCACATGGCCACGTCGCCATGGCAGGCGGAGAAATCATAGGTTTGGCCGTTGACGAGGCAGGACTGGCCGTAGTGATAGGCGTGAAGCAGATCGAGTGCCGATTCATAGCTGGGATTTTGCATATCGCGCGGCTGGCCCGGCACAAAGGGCTGAATGTGCGAAAAGACCATAACGGTATAGCCTTCGGGTAAGGCGGCGAGGCGACCGGCCAGCCAGTCAAGCTGCTCGGGGGAGATTTCATCGCGTTTTTTAAAGATTTGGGCCTCGCGGTCATGCGTGTAGCTGTTGGTACACAGGAAGAACAGCCGAAGAGCCCGCTGAGGGATATCCACATCGTAATAGGGCTTGCCGGTCGGGCGCGTCACGCCGTCCAGCGTCTCCAGATAGCCGGTGTCGGCTGACCAGTTTTCGTCGAGGCTGATACAATCAACCAGCTGGCCTCGGTAGGATTCATTGCGATAGCCATCGTGATTACCCTCGACCGGAAAGAGCCGTCCACAGGCCAGAGCGGCGCGATAGGCAGAAAGCTCTTCCTTAAACAGGCGGCGGGAAACCTTTTCGGGGAGCTGGCCGGTTAAGACGTCGCCCAGGTGAATCAGGCAGGAGAGAGGTGTTTGCTGATCGACAGCAGCGATGTTGGCGCGGGTGTGCTCGCCGTTGTCGCTTAAATGCGTATCGGCAACCAGGCCGCAGATCAAATCGGCATCGTTGTTTTGGCGGATGAAGCGCACGGCCTTTTCGAGGGCCGGCTGAAAATACGGTTCAACGCTCATGACAGACAGTCCTTTCCATTTGGTTTTTAGGGGTGTGTTCTTTACAGGTTATCGCCGATGTATTTGAGGACTTCGTACTGGGCTGGATCCCACTGGCCCTGCAGATCGATATAGATATCGATGGTGACGGGCATACCGGCCTGATTGGCATGGCGGACGTAATCGAGCATATATTCCTTGCTGCGGCGCGCACCCGGACGACGCCAGCAGCCCCATTCGGTGTCATCTTTGCTGATGCCAAGCGGAGCCAGTATGTGAGCCTGAGCGCCGTCAATAAAGCGGGAGTCGGGCAGGTTGACAAAATCATTGAACTCTCCGCAGACGAATTCTTCATCCGGGTAGTATTTGAAGAAATCGCTCTTGACGCCGTTGTTCATGGCGACGAGACAATCGGGGTTTCCGGCCTTGCAGGCGTCGTAGTAGGGCTTGAGCAGCTCGGGCGTATAGCCGAAGGCCTCGGCATAGCAGCCGTCGATCCACCAGCCCTTGACCTTAGAGCCATAGCGTAGAGCGTATTCGCGCAGAACGGCCGTCCACTTTTCGACGAAATCCATCGTCACCTGGCCGCGCGGGTCCGCATAGCCGAATTTGGAGCCGATTTCCTGATCGATGTGCGGGCCGTCGCCGGTATAATAGAGGTAGAGGTCAATGTTATATC
>CAYOTH010000019.1:0-13487 GCA_964406835.1 uncultured Oscillospiraceae bacterium | reverse complement strand
GCATAAGAAGCCGCATTGCGAGGTCGCATTGTGGATTCTTTGACAGGCTGAGCCCGACTGGAAACTTTCTTTCCGGTCGGGCCATATTTATTTTAGGATTTTGGAGAAGTTGCGCGTCTCAGCCGCCATGGCCGATGCGCTCAAAGAGCACTGTCTGATCGCCCTCAGGCCAGACGCAGACGCTCTGCTTCACGCCGGTTCCTTCGAGATAATACATAACACGGCGGCTGGTGTAGAGATAAATCTCCTGAAGCGTAATGCGCCGGTCTTTGTTAGCGTCGGCCTTGAGCGTGCAGATTCGATCATTGATTAAATCCCAGCCCGCGCCTTCGCAAAGAGCCCGCGCCATGATGGTCGCCATGGATGCCTCCTCGTCGGTCTCGGCAAAAGAACGGCGATAGCTGTCCTGATCCGGCCCAGCAGAGGTCAGCACGATGTATTTGTTGTCGGTCAGCGGCCCGGAAGGCTGGCTGAAGGCCGCCTGCACGGAGCCGGTAAAGCGCCCCGCGTCCTGCAAAAAGCCGCCGCTTCGGCAGCAGTCCATAATGACAACCACCTTGCCGGGAATGCGGCGAAGCACCATTTCCAGCTGAGCGACCGTGATGCGGCTGCCGTCATGCAATTCCAGATAGGCCGCGCCGTCATAATCGCCGTGGCAGTTGATGTAAAACAGCGACAAATCGGCCTCGGTCGCTTCGGCAAATGTCTTTTCAATCGCCGCAAGCAGCTCCTCGCGCGTCACATCCATGTGCAGCGTCACGCGATATGCCTCACCGTCTATGGATTGCTCCTGCAGCATATCGGCAATGCCCTGCGCGGTATTTAGGCCGCCCACGCGCGTGCGCTTTCCGGCATAATTCTGCTCGCCCAGCACCAGCGCGCGATAATGCCGATGCGCCGCCGTCACTTCAATGTTCATTTCGGCCTTCAAGCCGCTGATTTCATCGCGCACAATCAGGCGCGCCACGCCCTCGGTCAGCGCTCTCAGCTCGCCCTTGGAATTGACCGATACCACCGCCGAATCGCTGCTTTCATAGGAAAGACTCAGCGAGGCCTCAGCAGGCAGCGCCGCCACGGCCACGTTGGCTGTTTCTCCCACGGCCAGCGTCATATCCTCCTGCGAAAAGGCCAGACTCGTCGCCTCCATGGCCGGGACGGTCACGCGGCAGACAGCCTCCATCTGCCCGGCATACACATGAACCAGCGTTTCACCCGCCGAAACGCCGCTCACCATGCCCTGCGCGTCAACCTGAGCAATCTGGCTGTCCTCGCTGATCCACATCAGATCATTCTGGCCGTTTTCCGGAAGAGCGCGAGCCGAGAGCTCCTGCTGTTCGCCGATTTCCACCGTCAAAGACGCCTTATCCAGCATCAACCGGGCCGGTAACAGCCCCTCTCCCTGCGGAGCGGCCACAATCAGTCGATAGCTTCCGGTCTGGTTGGAAGCCGCGCTGACGCGGATATAGTATTGCTTTCCTGCGCTCAGATACAGGCAGATTCTGAAGTTTCCATCACTGGGAAAGAGAACGTCGTCGTTTTCGGCAATCATCCGCCCGGTTTCATCCATCACGCAGCCGTTGGTGTCCAGCGGGCTTTTTCCTGCCGTTTCCGTACGCACGACATACCAGCCGTCCGCCTCGGGCGTATAGGCGTACCAGTGCGTATCGCGCGGCCTGACCACAGCGCGATTATAGGCCACGCTGCCGCTGTTTAAAACAATGGGCTGTGAAAAGCTGCGCCCATGAACCTGCGCCATCACCTCAATGCGCGTTGTGACCTGCGTGCTGTACGATGAAACCTCCAGGCGCACAGCCTCGCCCTCGGCCAGCATCGCCTCCAAAACGAAGGAGCCGTTTCCGGCCGATCGGCCAATCAGCGTCCCCTGCGCATCATAGAGCCGGGCATAGATCGGCGCACTGATGCTCCCGGCCGGGAAGCCCCGAAAGACATACAACCCACCCGTATCCGGCGTAAACGTATAAGCTCGGCTCGCGCCGGCATAGGACGGACTGAACGACTCGCGACTGTTGAGAAACAGAGCGATATCGCGCTGTTCCGACCGAGCTGATGCGGTTGAAGCCATCATCAGCAGCGCCAAAAGAATCAGCGCCAGCCTCGTCAAGTGCTTTTTCATATATGTCCTCAAATTTCTGACTGCATGTTACTTTTTCAAATACTGCGCCGAAACATAGCCCTCCGCAGAAACCGTGCGTACATGCGCCCAGCCGTTTTCCTCACCCATCACAATAACCTGAGCGCCGCCGGTCAATATGGCCAACACCTCCGCCTCGGTGGACGGCGCGGCCCGTAAATTGAGCGTGGAAGCCGACGTGCTCAAGAAAACGGTGGCCTTATACTCGCCCTCGCCCGGCTCGCCCAGCAAAAGCGCATCGCTGTTCAGCGCCGCCGAAGCCTTGAGTGTGCTCAGAGCCTGCGCCGTTTCATCCTCAAGCGTCATTTCCTCGATCGTCAGGCCGGGATAATAGAAGGTCAGAATGTCCCTGAAGGTCATGTTATAGGTTCCGGCCATAATCTGCGCGCCGCGCTGGCTCATGCCGACGCCATGACCATAACGCCTCAGCTGAATGATAAAGAGATCCTCCTCCTCAATCACCGTGGCCAGCTCGCAGTCTATAACGCTGATTTTAAGCCCCAATTCGTCCTTGAGCTGATCGTAAACGCTGATATCGTAGCTGAACTCCTCCTCAAGCGTCTCCCATTCGCCGCTTTCATAGCCGACGATCTTGCGCTCCATGGGCGTGCCGGTAAAGACGTGATAAACCGTTTCGCCCAGCGCCGCCTTTTCATAGACCGGCACAAGCGGCCGGGCCTGAACTGTATAGGTCAGGCGCAGAATCTGATAATCGCGACTGGGCTCGGTGCTCTTGGGGTCAACACCCTCTATGGACAGAACGCGCGCGATCTGAATATCGCCCGCCTCATCGCTGTAGCCCATGGCGCTCAGCCGCTCGGCAGCCGCATCCGTCAGCCACGTTTTAAGGGCCGACGGCGCATCGCTCATGTCCTTTTCAAAGGCCAGCGTGGAAACCGGGCTGGAAGGATTTTCCAGATCATAGGGGTCATCGCGAATATCGAGATAGGCATCGGCGATCGGCGCCTTGAGAATATCCCCGGCCAGCGCCGTCTGTCCGCCGTTCGTGGCGGTATAATAGCAGACGGCGTATTCGCCCTGATAGCGGGCGCACAGCCCCTTGGTCGCCTCAACCGCCGAAACGGCATTCTGATTGTCGCCATTGTAGCCGAAAAACACCTGATCGGCGGTGGTGTCCACAACGTCATAGGCTTTGCCGCCGCGGTCGGCTCGACGACGCAGCGCATAGGTTCGCGCCGCCACGGCCTGCGCCTTGAGCGCCTCAATCGGGAAGGAATCACTCATCTCGTAAGGCACGACGCCCTTGAGGTATTCCTCAATATCGATAATCAGTATAGGCATGAGCGCGCCGTCCTGAAGACGGATTTCCAGCGAGCCGCAGTACAGAGCGCCGCGCGAAGAGCCCGCGATATACAGCCCATTGGTCGAACCGCTTTGGTGCCGGGTCAGCGTGAGCGTTTCTCCCGTGCAGATGCTGATGCCACCGCAGTCAATCCACAGCGCATTGTCCTCGAGCGTGATATTCAGCCGCGCGCCGCTTCTCAGGCGCATGGCCGCATTGCCGCCCAGCGAATAGCTGCCGTCCAGCGTCACCGTCAGGGCCGTCACACTGCCCAGGGATTTAAGATACACCCTCAGCATACCGCTCTCAGCCTGAGTGCCTTCACTCGAAGCCTCGGCGCGCACGCCCAGCGGCCAGGCCAGAAACAGCGCCAAAACCAGCGCTAAAACAGAAATAACGGATCGTTTCATAGCGTCCTCCCTGAGCGAAAGCTCTGCTTCGCTCATATCATTCATCATAGCACAATCATACCCGGTTTGCACTCTTTTTTGCGGAAAATCCGAAAATTGCCACGATAATTTGCGAACCGACATGAGCCTTCTGGAATATAGACGTTTTTTCGAGCCGTTTTGTGTCATGCAGATTGCACTTCCGTTTCAAAACGGCTATAATGGAATGGACAAGGAGGCGACACGGTATGCTTGAACGGCTTTGGCGGGAGGATTTTACGCTCCACCACCTGAACGCCCTGCGGCAGGGCTGGCGCAATGGCGACGAATTCACCTATTTTCGCCGCAGCGCACGTCCGGAGCATGGGCTGATGTACCTTTCCGGCTGCGATGCCGTTTACGAAACACGTCAGGGCGAGCAGCTGTTTATGAAGCGAGGCGCGCTGGTTTATCTGGGCAAGCGCGCCGGTTACGTCGTGCGCTTTGAAAACGTCGTCTCTCAGCCCTCTAGCCTGCTGGTCAATTTCCAGCTTGCCGATGCCCGGGGCGCAGATATGGATCTGGGCGTTGAAGCCATGGCGCTGCCCATAAACGGCGTGGAGGCAGAAAGCGCCATGCGTCGGCTGGTTGATTTGTACTATGATCCGGATTATGCGCCGGCCGAAATGAAGGGGCGTCTTTACGAGCTAATCTGCCAGTGCAGCCGCCGTCTTTCGGGCCGACAGGAGACGCCGCCTGAGCTTTTGCCCGCACTCGAATGGCTGGCACATCATTCCCACGCCTCCATTCGCGAGCTGGCTGCCCGCTGTGGGCTGAGCGAGAGCGCCTTTCGGCGTCGTTTTCACGATTATGCCGGCGTTTCTCCCTCGGATTACCGCATTGCACGCCAAATCGAGCAGGCCACGCGTCTTCTGGAAAGCAGCTCGGCCAGCGTGAGCGAAATTGCCCGTTCTCTGGGCTTTGAGGACATCAATTACTTCTGCCGCCTGTTCAAAAAACGGATGGGCATGACGCCGCTCGATTACAAAAAGCAAAGCGATTTGTGCTAATATTGGCCTGATTGGTACATTGCACGTCCGGCGTTGGGCGGCTATAATAGGGGGGGCGTGGCGCCAGGCGCCCTGTGTATGCCTTTTACAACAAGAGGAGGAGACATAATCCATGAATGCACCGTTTCGTCCGGTCAAGGCGGCCATCATCGGCTGCGGCATGATCAGCCCTGCTTATTTTGAAAGCTGCGTCCGCTATTTCAATGTGCTGGACGTCGTGGCCTGTTCCGATATCGTACCGGAGCGCGCCCAGAAGCGTGCCGAAGAATACGGCGTGCGCGTCATGACCAATGAGGAAATATGGGCCGATCCCAGCATCGAGATGGTCATCAACCTGACCTATCCCACCGCGCACTACGAAGTGAGCCGCGTCTCCCTGCTGGCCGGCAAGCACGTTCACAGTGAGAAAATGTTTGCCATTACGCTCGATCAGGCCAACGAGCTGGTGCGCATCGCCCGCGAAAAGAATCTTTCGCTGACGGCCGCCCCGGACACCTGGCTGGGTGCTCGCCTGCAGACGGCGCGCCGCGTGCTCGACGGCGGGCTGATCGGCGAGCCGATCTCGGCTGAAATCCAGCTGGCCCGCTGCTACCGCCACAGCGACTGGAAACGCGAAAGCGAAAAGCGCTTCGCCTTCTGCCCGGGCGGCGGCTTCCTCAACGACATGGGCGGCTACTATCTGACCGCGCTGGTCAGCATGCTGGGCGGCATCGACAAGGTCACCGGCTTTTACCGCACCTATCACCCGGAGCGTCCCTTCAAGCACCCGGCCAATCCGCTTTATGGCGAGATGATGACCTATGACGACGCGCCCAATTGCTATTCGGGCTCGTTCCTGTTCAAATCCGGCGTCATGGCCTCGCTGAGCATGACCAGCGAATCCCGCGGCGGCGGCACGCATTTTTATCTGCACGGCACGGAGGGCACGCTCGATCTGGGCGATCCCAACGAATTTGACGGATCGGTTCATCTTTCGCTGGCCTCGGGCGGCTTTAAGGAAATCGGCCTGATGTACCCAGAAAGAGCCGGCGGACGCGGCGTGGGCGCGGCTGACGCTGCCTATGCCCTGCGCAATCAGCGCAAGGCCCGCTGCTCCAGCGAGCTGATCTATCACGTTTTCGAAGCAGCCAAGGGCCTTGAAATCAGCTGTGATACCGGCCGCATTTACGAGATGACCTCCAGCTGCGAGCGCCCCGAAGCGCTGCCGCTCGGCTTTATGGAATACCCCGAAGCGGCGCTGGACAACTGAACCTCAAAGCAGCATTCCATCAATAAGGAGAGATCATTATGGCGGATATTGCCCTTCAAATGTATACCATGAGAGATCACATGGCCAATGAGAAGCAGCTGGCCGAAACGCTACGCCGCGTGCGCGAAATCGGCTATCGCTCGGTGCAGATTACGCGCCCTGGCTATGTGTCGATTGAGACGCTCAAGGCCATGCTGGACGACAACGGCCTTCAGGCCGACTCGGCGCTGGGCCACTGCATGAAGCTGGACGAAGAATTTGACAGCATATTGCATGAAGCGGACGTGCTTGGCACCAAGACCGTGCGCCTGGACGGCATTCCCATGGAGCTGGCGCAGACGGCGGAGGGCTACAAGACCTTCGCGGCCATTCTCGAAAAGGGCGGCAAGGCCTTCCGCGAGGCGGACATGGACATGTACTACCACTTCCATGCGTTCGAATGGACGAATTTTGGCACGCAGCGCGGCATTGACATTCTGCTGAACGAAACCACGCCCTCTTATGTGGGCTTCCAGCCGGACGTCTTCTGGCTGACCAGCGCCGGCACGGAGCCCTCCTCCAGCCTGCGTCTCTTCGCCGGACGGGCGCGCTACATGCACGTCAAGGACTATGCCATCAAGCCGCGCACCGGCGCTTTGGAAGATGTCCCCAACTGCTTTGCCTCGGTGGGCTGCGGCAATCTGAACTGGCCGGGCATTCTGGCCACGGCGCACGATATTGGCATCGATCATTTCGTGGTCGAGCAGGACAGTTGCGACGGCGATGTGTTTGAATGCATCAAGACCAGCTACGAAAACCTGGCGGCGATGATCGCGAAGAACTGATTCTCTTAACCATGCAGCGTACCTCAGGCCGGACCTTCCGGCGCGGGGGACGCTGCTTTTTTACTGGCCTGTTTAAAACAAAAACAGTGCGCGCCCGGCGCTTTTTGAGGCATCCGGGCGCGCACTGTTTTATTTAGTGACTGTTTTTAGAAGAAGCTTTAGTCCATGATGCGCAGCGTGACATCGAGATCGACATACTCATAGCCGCCGCTGACCTGCAGCATGCTGTTCGAAGAGCCGCTGCTGAAGAAGTAGGAATAGTAGTCGTTATTGCGGGACTGGGCAATGCCAATGTTGGCATAGCGCGCGACGCGAATGGTCACACTGTCGCCGTCGTTGTACTTATCCAGCTGCGTGGTCAGCTCAGTCATGCTGGTCACGCGCACGCCGTCCACCGAGTAGATGTAGTCATAGACCTGCAGACCCGCCTGAGCGGCCGGGCCATCCTCGATGGTCTCGTTGACATAGACGCCGGTAGGCGCATAGCCGTTCATGGGCTCGTCGGGACCATAGCCATATTCAAAGGCCGTGATGCCCAGCTGAGCACGCTGAACCTTGCCATACTCAATCAGATCAGAGGTGATATCCTTAACCGTCTCAACCGGAATGGCAAAACCCAGGCCCTCGAAGGTCGCGCTGGAATAGGCACTGCCGGAATACTTCAGCGTGTTAATGCCCACCAGCTCGCCCTTGTAGTTGAACAATCCGCCGCCGGAGTTGCCGTTGTTGATCGAAGCGTCGTGCTGGATGTAGTCAATGGCGCGGCTGGTGTTGCTGGCCTTGACGTTGCTGCGCTGAAGCGCGGAGACGATGCCCTGCGTCACAGTGTTGGAGAGCACTTCGCCGCCGGGGTTGCCGATGGCCACGACGGTGGAGCCGATCAGCAGATCCGTCGAAGAACCCATGTCAACGGGCGTCAGCTGAGAGGCCGCTTCGCCGCTTACCTTGAGCACAGCCAGATCGGTCGAGCTGTCCGCACCGACCAGCTCAGCCTCAACCTTTTCGCCGGAGGGCATGAGCACCTGATAGGCGTTGCCGTCCTCAATAACGTGATTGTTGGTAACGATATAGCCGCCCTCGGCAATCACCACGCCGGAGCCCTGCGCCAGCAGCTCATCAACCACCTTGCGGGTGTTTTCATCCCAGGTCTGCGTGTTGGTAATAATGCCCACCACCGAATTGGACGTCTTCTGATAAACGTTAATGGCGGGCGACGGATCGCCGGATACCGTGCTTTCTGCGCCGACATTGAGCGTCAGCAAGCCGACCAGTAGCACAGCCGTCATCATCAAAGCAAACAACTTCGAAATATTCTTTTTCATAAGCCATACCTCCTTGGTTTTCTATGGTCTTAGTATAGTCGCCCAATTTGGACTTTTTATGAACGAAAGTTGAACACTCCATAGCATTTTTTTGAAATCGACACTGGAAGCCGGACTAGCCCGAAAAGAAGCGGCTTTCATCCGAAGAAGGCCCTCCAAAACCACCCAATTTCCCGTTTCAATCCCGCCGTCTGTCGTTTTTTAAGCTCTTCGCTCATCCCGTACTATACCGATTCCTGTTTTTCCCGTTTCAACTCGGGAATTGATAAAAGCCGCCCGGACGCATGACGCCGGACGGCTTTAAAACAAAATAAGTTTTTCGAAGGCTTAGCCGCGCAGAAATCCGGAGATGATTTTGCGCTCGGCCTCTTCCTCGGTCAGGCCCAGCGTGCGCAGCTTGATAATCTGCTCGCCCGCAATCTTGCCGATGGCGGCTTCATGGATCAGCGAGGCATCCAGATGCGCCGCATACAATTCAGGCGCGGCATTGACCCGGCCCTGCTCGGCCAGGATGGCATCGCACTCGGAATGGCCGGTGCAGCGGCAATTTCCGCGAATAATCGAGCGATATTCCTGATAGGAATGTCCGCGGGCCACCGAGCGGGAAACCAGATCGACGCCAGAATCATCGCCGTCCATGGAGACATCGAAGGAGGAGACAGCCTCTTCCTCGCCGTCGGTCATCAGTCGCTCGCGGATAACCAGCCGGGCGCGCGCCCCCAGATGGCCGGTGGTTTTGCGGTTCGTGCTGGTCACGCCGCCGATTTGCAGCGTATCCATTTCAAAATAGGCGTCCTCCGCCAACATCAGATCGGTCACGGGATCAATGCGCCGCGCGCCGCTGCCCTCGCCTGTGCCGATGTGCTTTTCGCGATACACGGCCTTGGCGCCACGCCCCATAAAAAAGCGATGAATGCCGTTATGGCGGCTTTCTTCCTCGCCCTCGGTATGAACGCCGCAGCCGGCGACGATAATGACGTCAGCACCCGGCTCAATGAAAAAATCGTTATAGACCAGATCGTCAACGCCGCTCTTGGTCACGCAAGCGGGAATATAGACCGTTTCGCCCTGCGCTTTGGCGCTGATGTAGATATTGATGCCGGGGTTGTCGCTCTTGGACTCAATGCGAATGTTCTCCGAGGAACGACGCCCGGCGCAGCCGCTGTCCTCGCGGATATTAAAGGCCCCCTTGAAATTCGAGGGCATGTCGGAAACAATTTTAAGCAGCTCATCGGTGATGTTGTTCATAATTATGCCCTCCTTCAGGCCATGCCGCGCGGGCATCGCGCCGTCTTTTCTTCGGCCAGCAGACGCGGCAGCACATCGCCCGGCGCGCCCTGATCGCGCACAAGACCGCCGGCAATCACCACGATGTGATCGGCGATGTTCATAATGCGCTCCTGATGGGAAATAATGAGCAGCGTGCGATAGCCTTCGGTCTTCAGCTGCTCAAAGGCGGCAATCAGATTGGAGAAGCTCCACAGATCGATGCCGGCCTCCGGCTCGTCGAAAACCAGCATTCGCGCATCCTTGCGCGCCAGCACTGTGGCAATTTCGATGCGCTTGCTCTCGCCGCCTGAAAGAGAGGCATTGACCTCGCGATCGACGTACTCCTGCGCGCAGAGGCCCACCTTGCCCAGATAGGCGCAGACCTCGCCGTAATTCAGCTCACGCTCGGCCGAAAGCTCCAACAGATCCCGCACCGTCAACCCCTTGAAGCGCACCGGCTGCTGAAAGGCATAGGCAATGCCGCCGCGCGCGCGCTGCGTCATATCCCAGTGCGTAATATCCTCGCCGCTCAGCAGAATCTGTCCCTGCGTAGGCTTATGCAGCCCGGCCACAATTTTGGCCAGCGACGTTTTTCCGCCGCCATTCGGCCCGGTCACGACGGTCAGCTTGCCATCCGGAACGTTTAAATTAATGCCCTTGAGAATATCGCCGCCCTCCGGCAGCGCCCAGCGGATGTTCTTCAGCTCCAGCATATTCATTTTCCCCCGCCTGCATGATCGGTTGTTATTATCTCCCTCATTATAGCATTGCATACCGAAATGTCAACCGCCCCACCGTTATTTTGGAGCCGCCCTCCGGCAAATTCAGGAACCGGACACGGCAAATTCCGTCTTATTTAGACGAAGAGGTGCCGGTATATTTTGGGGTTTGCATTTATCGGCAGGATATGATAAAATAAATACGGTTTATCCTGTTTTTGAGCAGACGTTCTCTGAAAGAACGCGCCCCTCAAAAGCCTTAATCCGTATAAACGAGGTAAGATGCTATGGATGCGACAATGTACTACAAAAACGGCGGCAACTATATGATGCGCTCGGCCAAACGCCCTGGCCTGACATCGGGCGGCGGCGGCAAACCGCCCCGGCGGCACATCGTCTACAAGATCGTGACGATCCTCATGCTGATTCTCTGCTTCCCGATCGGCCTTATCATGCTCTGGCTGAAGCACCCGATTCGCTGGCCAGGCTTTGCCAAGCTGCTGATCAGCGTATGCGCTCTGGTCGTAAGCCTGGCGCTGTTTGCCACCCTGCTGTCCGTTGACTTTTCAAACCCCACGCTGGCCAGCATTCAGCAGCAGACCAATCAGCTCATCTCCCGCACAAAGAACGCCCTGACGCACAAGGACGAGCCTGAACTGCCCGATGCGCAGCCCTCCGAAGAACCTAGCGGCGCGCCTAATGCCAGCGCCGACCCGGCTCAGACACAGAACCGGCCGATGCCCACCGTTTCCGAGACACCCTTTGCCTCGGTATCGCTGACGCCCTCGCCTGATCCCGACGCGACCGAAAGCGCCACGCCCACGCCGACCATCACCCCGACGCCCACCCCCACGCCGACGGCCACGCCCGAGCCGACCATCGACCCGGCGCTGATTCCGCCGCTGCGCTCTGCGGGCGAAATTACGGTATACTTCTCCAACAACGGCAAGTGGTATCACGCCACGCCGGACTGCGGCTCCGTCAGCGATCTGCCGGTGCGCACGCTCTCGGAGGCAGCTTCGGCCAAGAAGCCGCCCTGCCCCTACTGCAAGCCCAACACGCCCATCAGCACCGATGTGCTGGCCATTGAGAATGCCGTCTATGTGACCGACGATCACTACTGGCATGTCAACTTCGGCTGCGAATCGGCGCAGGGACTCTGGACGGTTGTCGCGCTGGACGAGGTGCTGGGCGATCCCACGCTTCAGCCGTGCGATGCCTGCGGCGCGATCTATTATGCGGACGGCCTGCCTGCGCTCTCTTCCTCTACCGACACGGCAACCGACAAAACGGCTGCGTCTGTTGTGGATTCAATCAGCGCCATTTCCAATGGCTCGGCCATCGTCTATGTCAGCGAACGCTCGGCCTATTACCATGCGGCCTCCACCTGCCCGAAGGCCCCCGGCGTTGAGCTCAAGCCCCTTCACCTGGAGGACGCGCTGCTCAAGGACAAGACGGCCTGCCCCGATTGTTCCCCGGTGGAACCGCTTCTCAATAACGCAGATTAACCGTCTCCCCCAAATTCGCAATGGCAACACGAGTCCTTTGTTCCGTGCTATAATGAGCAGGAATGAACGGCTCGTGTTTTTATTCGCCGCACTTCAAAGAACAGCTAAAGAACCGTTGCCCTTGAACGACCGTTATACGCCCTTTTGAGCAGCATCGAGGTTCCATGAATAGCCCCGCCAAGACTTGGTTCCGGGCTCTGGGCGAGGGCGCCATCACTGGCTTCAGGCTCCAGCCTGTTTAGAGGCTTTGAGCGCTGTACTAAAAAGCCATTTTCCTTGATAAGCTGTCCTTTACCGGGTGGCTTTTTTGGCAAAATCCGCTTTTTCTGACGCATTGAAAACAGAGCCCCTCTTGAAAAATCGCCGCAATATGCTACAATAAGTACAGGTTGCGCTTTAAAGCGCCATGGACGGATCAATCAAACGAAAAAGGCGGGAAATACAGTGGATTTAAACGAAGCAAGAGAAATCATCAACCACGCAGACGAGCAAATCATTGCGGCGCTGAAAGAGCGCATGGACGCAGTCATCGAGGTAGCACGTTATAAGCAGGCGCACAATCTGCCCGTGCTGGATGCGGCGCGGGAGGAAAAGGTGCTTGATCGCGTGGCCGCGCTGGCTGGAGACAAGCTTTCCCCTATGGCACGCGCGCTCTATAAGCAGATCATGGCGCTCAGCCGGGATTACCAGACGAAGCTGTTGGGACGCGACGCGGCCAAACGCTTTCTGGTGCTCAACGGCCCGAACCTCAACATGCTGGGCATTCGCGAGCCGGATATCTATGGCCGCAAAACCTATGAGGACTTAAAAAACTACATCCACACCGAAGCCGAAAAGCTGGGCGTGGGCGTGGAGATTTTTCAGTCGAACCACGAGGGCGCTCTGGTCGAAAAGATTCAGTCGGCACTGGGGCAGTTTGACGGCATTGTGATTAACCCGGCGGCCTACACGCACACCAGTGTGGCCATACTGGATGCGCTCAAGGCCGTGGCACTGCCCGCCGCCGAGGTGCATCTGTCCAACGTCAGCGCCCGGGAGAGCTTCCGTCAGGTTTCCTATGCGGGCATGGCCTGCCAAAAGACCTTTGCCGGATATGGCTTTGAGGGCTATCAGAAGGCGCTGGCCTTCCTGTTCGAAGAGGTGACACACGATGAATAACCTGCTGGTAACCACAAACATTGTTCTGCCGATCTTTCTGGTTATGCTGATCGGCTATATCGCGCGCTGCATTCACCTTATTGACGAGGCCACGGTCAAGGGCTGCAACAAGCTGGTCTTCCGCGTGTTTTTGCCGGTTTCTCTGGCCCGAAGCATCATGCGCGCCGAGGGCTCTCTGGGCGGCGGACTGCCGCTTTTCGCTGCGCTGGGAACAATCGCCACCTTTGCTGTGGGCATGCTGATTGTGCCGCGCGTCGTCAAAGAGAACAGCCGCCGCGGCGCGATCATCCAGGGGCTTTTCCGAAGCAACTATGCCATTTTCGGCATTCCGCTAAGCGAGGCGCTCTTTCCGCAGGGCGACGGCGGTGTGGCGGCTATGATGGTGGCGGCGGTCATTCCGGTCTTCAATATACTGGCCGTCATCACGCTGGAAATCTTCAGAGGCGGACGCTTTAACCTCAAGCGCATTGTGCTGGGCGTTTTGAAAAATCCGCTGATTTGGGGCTGCGCAATCGGCTATCTCGTTATGAAAAGCGGCCTGACGC
>CAYOTH010000018.1:0-14302 GCA_964406835.1 uncultured Oscillospiraceae bacterium | reverse complement strand
CCGCCCGGCAAGAAAAAGTCTTTTGAAAAAGCCGGTTCAAGCGAAATTTCTCCGCTCGAACCGGCTTGCCCATCAGTAAACGACCACCGTCGTTCCTGCCGAGCAGTTGTTATAAATCCACTTGGCATCCTCAACCGAGAGGCGAATGCAACCATGCGAGGCGCGCTTGCCCAAAGCCAACACCGAGCCATTGCGCAGCGTGCTTTCGTCATCCGTATCGTACAGAACCGAATGGAACATGATGTCTCCATCCACATACCAGGCGTACTGCGCCCAGCAATCAAACTTCTTAAAATAATGCCAGCGCGCGCCCGGGCCGGTGTTGGTGAACGTCCCAAGCGGCGTGGGGTGATCCTTCGTGCCGGTCGAACAGACAAACGTCTGCACCAGTATGCTGTAATTATCGCTGGCATCGGGCGAATAGACATACACCCGCTGATCGTCTACACTGATCTTAATCTGATAGGGCTTGATAGCCTTGACCGCTTCCTCGGCAAAGAGCGCCGACTGCGTCGCCTGATCGGCCACGCCGGTCTGCGGCAGGCTGTTGCACTCCTGAAACTGGCGAACAGCCCGCTCCGTTCCCCCGCCAAAGACGCCGTCCACGCCGCTGGCCGTGAGATAATTCAGGCTGTAGAGCCGCCGCTGGACGCGCCGCACCTCATCGCCCCGGCTGCCCGACTGAACCGTCTCCCAATAGATCGGTATGCCATCCTCCAGCAGACGAATCTGCAAATCCGCCGTCATAACACCGGTCGGCTCAAAGCCGTCTGCCGCGGTATCGGCGCTGGAATCGGGCAGCACCTCATAGGGATTGGTTTCCGGGTCGTCCGCAGCCAGATCGGCCTCGTCGGACGCGCTGTCAATGATCGGCTCGGCGTCTGCTGACAGCGTGGGTGCAGGCGTCGCCGCCACCTGATGATCGATTTTATACAGATAGCTTTCCAGCGCCCTCACGCCATTTTTCGTGCTTTCGCCAAAGGTTCCGTTGACGGAGCCATTCATAAAGCCCAGAATCACCAGCTGCTTCTGCACGTTTTTAACGCCCGTGCCGCTCGACCAGAGCGTCAGCCGATTATAAACCGGCCGCAGCGCTCTTTGCGCGCTTTCCGAAAACAGGCAGCTCTGCGTCGCGTGATCGGCCACGCCGCTTTGCTCCAGATTGTGCGCCGCCTGAAAGGCCACAAGCGCCGTCTGCGAGTTAATGCCGAACACGCCGTCCGCCGCATCATCCAGATAATTGAGCGCAACCAGCCGCCGCTGAACCCGCTGGGCCGCCAGTCCCCGGTCGTTCAGCGCCACATCACTCAGATACAGCGCCTCCGCATCGCCGAAAAGCATCGCCTGCACGTCGAGATCGGCCAGACCGTCGGCCAACGTTTTGGGCGTCGGCGCAGGTGTTGGCGTCGCGGTGGGCTCCAGCGTGGCCGTGGGATCCGGCGTAGCTACAGCCTGAACGCCCTCCTCTGCCGTCGGCTCGGGCAAAGCACTGGGTGCAGGCGTTTCCTGTGCCGCCAGTGCTTCGTCAATATCCCGCTGCTCGATCAAACGAAGATACTCTTCAAATTCCATCACGGCGTTTTTCGTGTTCGCGCCATAGATGCCGTCGATCGCCGTTTGAAAAAAGCCCAGCTGATAAAGCCGTTCCTGGAGCGCCTGCACGCTGGTGCCGCGGTCGTTCAACCCCAGATCAACCGGCTCCGGCGTCGCAATGAGAATCTGTGTATTGTCGCTCGCCGCGGGGGCCACCACCGTCACCCCCTGCGTTTGCGGACTTTCCTCTACCACCACTTCCTGCGCCATGGCGCTGCCGAAAAGCAACACGCCCGCCAATAACCCTGCAAGCCACTTTTTCATATGCCGTCACACTTTTCCCCGTTCTTGTTCGTTCATTCATATAGACGCTTAAAACGCGCTTTCTGTGTCACCGACTCAAAAACTTTCTGTTATTTATCAAATTCATCCATAGAATCTTCATCAATTTTAGCCACTTAGTACATTGCAGGAAAATCGTTCATCCTTTAATATGATATTGGATATTCCAACAAGGAAAGGATGATTCACTTTATGGCCAACAAAGTCAAAATCGGCGTTTTCGGCGCTTACCGCGGCATGACGATGATCAACGTTTTGCTTCAGCACCCCGATGCCGAGCTGGTCGCCATCTGTGACAAATACGTTCCCGCACTCGAAAAGGCCGGCAAAGCTGCTGAGGAAGCCGGCATCAAGCTGGCCCTGTATGAGAACTTTGAGGATTTCTTCAAGCACGACATGGACGCCGTTGTGCTGGCCAACTACGCCAACGAGCACGCCATCTTCGCCACGCGCCTTCTCAAGAGCGGCCGTCATGTGCTCAGCGAGGTGCTGCCCTGCGAGACCATGGCTCAGGCCGTCGAGCTGATCGAAGCCGTCGAGGAGAGCGGCAAGGTCTACGCCTATGCCGAAAACTACTGCTATATGTGGCACGCCTTCGAGATGCGCGAACGTTATGAGCGCGGTGAGATCGGCGACGTCATGTATGCCGAGGGCGAATACATTCACGATTGCAGCGCCATCTGGCCGAGCATCACCTACGGCGAGCGCGCTCACTGGCGCAACAGCCTATACCCGAACTTCTACTGCACGCACTCCATCGGCCCGATGCTCACCATCACCGGCCATCGCCCGGTGCAGGTGGTCGGCTTTGTGACGCAGCAGAACAAAGAAGTGCGCCCGCTGGGCATCAAGAGCGGCGAATGTGCTGGCCTCGAGCTGATTACGCTGGACAATGGCGCTCTGTGCAAGAGCATCCACGGCCACCTCAAGCGCGAGCCAGGCAGCGTCAACTATCAGGTCTACGGCACGAAGGGCTCCATGGAATCCGAGCGCTTTACACCCAGCTATGCCGGCGATAAGCCTGCCGAGCTGCAGGTCTACCGCGAAGGCGAAAAGCTGTGCATCGGCGAAACCGAGCGCTATGTCCCCGAACCGCCCACCATTGCCAACGAAATGGCCGAGAAATTCAATACGCACGGCGGCAGCGATTTCTATCCCACCCACTTCTTCATCGAGAAAATTCTGGGCAATCCGGAAGGCGAAAAGTACTCGATCGATGTCTATCAGGCCGTCGATATGGGCATTTGCGGCATCCTGGCCTACCGCAGCGCGCTAGAGGGCAACAAGCCCATGCGCGTTCCCAACCTGCGCAACAAGGAAGAGCGCGACGCCTGGCGCCACGACATCAAATGCACCAACCCCAAGATCGCTTCCGGCGAGGATCTGCTGCCCTGCCATCCGGCTGGCAACGTCGAATATCCCGACAGCGTTTTCGAAGAGGTTCGCCAGATCTGGCTTTCCGGCAAGAACGCCGAATAAACACATCGTCGCTTCAAAGCGTCTCCATTTTTCGGAGGCGCTTTTTTACACAGACTTCAGTCTGTATAATATTCATTTTTCAAGACTTTGGTCTATTTCAATCTCATCTGTTTTCTATAGCGCTCCTACTCTTCTTTAGCTAACAGGCAAGATGCACCAGCAACAAGCTATGCGCCTCGTGTTCAGAGGCCGCCCTTTGCGCCTTTAGCGTCGCCTGTTTGGGCTGTAGAACGTATAAGCTCCATAACCAAACAAGCCGCCCCTCGCGCAGCCTGATTCGTCTGGCAAGCCACAAATTCCCGCCTAAGCAAAGCTTCGT
Organism: uncultured Oscillospiraceae bacterium; assembly: GCA_964406835.1. Lineage (GTDB taxonomy): Bacteria > Bacillota > Clostridia > Christensenellales > Aristaeellaceae > Firm-10. The sequence goes on along the minus strand of CAYOTH010000018.1, from coordinate 10,629 downwards.
CTCTTCCGACAGTGCCTCCGAGCCTTCTATGCTGCCCGATTCAGCCCCCACGCCAAACAAACACTCCTCGCGCAGCCCGTTCGCCTGGTAAGCCTTGCTCCGTCGGGCTTCACAAAACCCTCCGATCACGGCACCGGCTGACTCTTCCCATGCAGCTCATCTTGCCGGAACAAGCGCTTCTGCACGCCCAGCAGACACAAGTCTGTTTTATAAAAGCGCGCTATGCCGCCCCTCAGAATGCGTTGCCTGCCCTCGCCCCTGCCTTACCCGCGCAAAAGGCCCTTTGATTAAGCAACCGACCCAAGTCGCCAAAAGCTGCCTGGACACACAAAAAAGAGCCGCCGGAAAACCGGCGACTCTTTGGTGACTTAACGTCGAATTACTTGGAAGCCAGGAAGGCAGCGTACTGGGAGTTGATCTCATCCAGAACAGCCTGCACGCCAGCGGCATCCAGAGCGTCAGAGTACTCCTGCAGGCCTTCTTCGCCAGCGAAGCCCATCTCGACCATCTTCTGGTACTCGGCCTTCACAGCGTTGCAAGCCTGAACCTCGGCGTCAACGGGAGCCTGGTCGAACACGAAGCCCAGCAGGATGGAGGGAACGGTGTTGGCGTTGAAGCTGGCGTACTGCTCCTTCTTGTCGGCGGAGTCAGTGTTCACCAGGGAAACGGTCATAACGTTGGAGGTAGCCCAGGTGTCGAAGGAGTAGCCGGTATCGGCGATCTTCTCAACAGTGCCATCCTCGAGACGGTTGTAGTTGGTGCCCTCGATGCCGTACAGGCACAGGTCAGCCAGCTCAGTCTTGGAGTACAGAGCATCCAGGAAGCTCATGACAGCGTCAATGTTCTCGCAGTTGGAAGCGATGGACATGGCAGAACCCAGAGCCGCGTTGGAGGACAGGTAGGTCTTGCACATGTTGATGTAGTAGACGCCGTTCTCGTCATACTTGGCATAGCGGCCGTCCATGTTGGCCTGCATGTCGGGGGTCAGGGTCTCCATCAGGAACAGCCAGTCCTTCTCGGCAGAGTAGCCGCCCACCAGGAACTCATCGGAGATCCAGCCGTTCTCGTTCATCTGAACCATGGTCTTGACCAGGTTCTGATAGGCGGGAACATCGGTGATCTTCAGGCACTTGGTGGTATCGCCGCTCAGGTCGATGGCCGCGAAGTCCGTGATGGCAGCGAACTCGTCCATCATCGGGTACTCACGGGAGCCATTGCACTGGATCAGGCCGCCCAGGTACAGCGGATAGTCGTACTCATCAGCCGCGGTAGCCTCTTCGATGTAGGGGATCAGGTCCGCAAAAGTCCAGGACTTGGTGTGATCATCGTTGATGATCTCATCCCAGCCGTACTTCTCGGCATCAGATTTCTTGATGACGATGGACTGAGCCAGACCAGCTTCCTTGTAGCAGGGAATCTGGTAGATGGACTTACCGCCGTTACGACGGACAGAATCCCAGATGTTGGCGGGGATGCTGTTGTACAGACCCTCGTAGTTCTCCAGGATGCCGCCGATGTCGTACAGGAAGTTGCCGGCGAGCAGGGTGTTGGTGGTGCCGGAAGCATTGGACCAGAACAGGTCAATGTGCTCCTTGGCAGCCAGCTTCATCTGAATGGTGTTGGCGTCATAGGTAGTGGAGATGTCAACGGTGATGTTCTCCAGGCCGTTGGCAGCCAGCCACTTATTGATCTCCTCCTGAACAGCCGCGACGCCCTGCTGATCAGCAGTACCATAGCGGTGCCAGACGATTTCGTAGGGCTCGTTTTCCGCGGAAGCGGTGGAAACGGCACCCACGCCCAGGCACATGACCAGGGCCAGAACGAGAGCCAGAACCTTCTTCATGAGTAGTTCCTCCCAAGTTTTATTATCAATAACGGCACTTGGCCGCTTTGACCAATTGTTCAATTATCCCTTCACAGCGCCGACGGTCAGGCCGGAGATGAAGTACTTCTGGAAGAAGGGATAAGCAACCAGGATCGGGCCGGTGACGACAACCAGAATGGCGAAACGGGTCGCATCCTGCGGCGTGTTCTTCTTAAAGTCGGCATAAGCCTCCGGCGGCAGCGAGGACATGTTCGCAATCATGTACTGGATGTTGCTTTCGATATTCATCATCAGCAGCTGCAGGGGCTTCTTCCACCAGGTCGAGATGTACATGCGGGCATTCGACCAGGCGTTCCACTGGCCGACAGCCAGCATGAAGCCGACGGACGCCAGGGAAGGAATCATGCAGGGCAACACAATGCGGGAGAAGATGGTGAACTCGCCCGCGCCGTCAATCTTGGCCGATTCCAGCAGCGAGGCCGGAATGCTGGTCTGGATGTACGTTCTGAAGATGATGACGTACATCGTGGAGATGCCGGGCAGAATCAACACCCAAAGCGAATCCTTCAGATGGTACCACTGCGTGTTGACGATGTAGCCGGCCGCCTGACCGCCGCTGAAGAGCATGGTGATGAGCATCATGACCGACAGCGCACCGCGGACGGGGAAAATCGGACGGGCCAGTGTGTAGGCGAACATGGACATAATCGCCAGGCCCCACGCCGTACCGGCAATGGTAATCCAGATGGTGATGCCGTAGGAGTAGATCAGCTGAGAGCCGAACTCGCCGACGGTTTCGTAAGCCTTGAGCGACCAGGCCTTCGGGAAGAAGGTGACGCCGTACTTTTCGATGTACGTCTGATCAGTAAAGGACGCGATGATCGAGAGCAGAACGGGGAGCAGGCAGAACAGAGCGTAAGCGCCCAGCACACAGCCTAGAATGATTTGACCGATACGAATTTTCTTTGCTTTAGCCATTTTCTTGCCCTCCTCCCTTAGAACAGCGCGTTTTCGGGCGCAACCTTGCGAACGATCAGGTTGGTGCCGATCACCATGATGAAGCCGATAACCGACTGATACAGCGTCACAGCCGTGGTCACGCCGAAGTCGGCGCCGGTCAGCAGGGCATTGTAAACATAACTGTCAAGCACCTGCGTGGTGCGGTACAGCGTGCCGGTGTTCTTCGTCGCCTGATAGAACAGACCGGTGTCGGAATTCATGATGCCGCCCAAGCCGAGCAGGGTCATGATAACGACCATGGGGATCAGCTGCGGGATGGTGATGTACCACATCTTCTGGCGAGCATTCGCGCCATCCAGATAAGCGGCCTCGTACATCTCCTGATCGATACCGGCCAGCACGGACAGATACAGAACCGAGCCGTAGCCCGCGCCCTTCCAAGTCTTAACGACCCACAGGATGAAGGGCCAGTATTCCGGCTTGAGGTAGAACTGAATGTTCTTGCCGCCCATCGCGATGATGAAGCGGTTGACCATGCCGTTCTTGGACTTGAGGATCGAGCTGAGGATGATCGAAACGGCGGCGTAGGAAATGAACGTCGGCATGATCATCAGAGTCTGGAACGTCTTGCCCAGGCGTTTGGCGGTGAACTCGTTGATGCCGATAGCCAGCAGAACGTTGATCACTGTGCCGGTCGCCGTAAAGAGGAGATAGTAGGCAATGGTGTTCCGCGTCAGGCGCCAGAAGGTGTCGCCCGACAGGAAGAGGAATTTGAGGTTTGTCAATCCGGTCCACGGGCTGCCGGAGATGCCCTTCATGACGTCAAACTTCTTGAACGCCAACTGCAGGCCGAACATCGGCAGGTAGTTGAACATGATAAAGAGCACAACGGCCGGCAGGGCCATGATGCACAGAGTGCGAGCCGCCCACATGTCCTTCCAGAACTTGACGAAACGGCTCGGCTTTTTCTTTCCGCTCATCGACGGAGCCAAAGTTTTGTCCACGTTAAAATATCCCCTCTCCTCACAAAATTACATGAGAACCAACCTTGGACACTAAGCATATAATATCACTCCATATAAGATTTGTCAATAGGGATTTTGTATTATTTGCTTAATAACGCCCACTTTTATAGGCAATTGACAAGAATTTCTCGCCAATCGGTTTGCTTGAATTTTTCACACTCCCCTTTTTGTGTCAAATTTGACCCCATTGACATTCTTTTCACTTCACTCCCTTCTTTGTAAACAGGCTGTTTGCTTCGTATGAAAATTCCTTCCGGCGCTTCACAAAAGGGCATTCCCTTTCTGTCGCCTGCGCACGGTTTTCTTCTATAATATAGAAGAAACTTTTCGAAGCTAAAAACGGGAGGAGACGAATCCGCCTCCTCCCCGATTGCCTATGCTTTTATTTCGATGCGAAGAATGCTTCCAGCTGACGGTTGACTTCCTCGACAACCTTATCGGCGCCGGCCGCCACCAAGGCGTCGCGGTAATCGTTCAGGCCGCTCTCGCCCAGGAAGCCGTACTCCAGCATTCTCTGGTATTCGGAAACAACGGCGTTGCAGGCCAGAACCTCGGCATCCACGCTGGTGCTGTCAAAGACGAAGCCCATCAGCAGGGACGGCTTGGCCGATTCGTTGAACGCGGCGTACTTCTCCTTCTTGTCCAGAGAGTCGGTCGTGGACAGGGAGGGAACCATGACGTTGGCGCAGGACCAGGCGTCGAAGCGATAGCCGGAATCGTCAATGCGCTCGCAGCGGCCGTCCTCGGTGCGGTTGTAATGCACGCCTTCCAGGCCATAGAGGCACAGGTCAGCCAGTTCAGTCTTGGAATAGAGGGCATCCATGAACTCCATGCAGTAATCGATGTGCTCCGTGTAGCTGGCAAAGCCGAAGGCCGAGCCCAGCGCGGAGGTGCTGTTGAGGTAGGTGTCGGTCAGGCGGATATAGACCGCGCCGTTGCCGTCCTTCTGCAGCCACTGCTTGGAGTTGATCTGCGACTGATGATCGGGCGTCGCCGCTTCGGGGTAGAAGAGAATCTCCATCTCGTCGTTGATGCCACCGGCGGCATAGCCTTCATGGATGTAACCGGCTTCATTCCAGCTGTTCATCAGGTTGATGTAATTCTGATAGGACGGAATGTCGGTCACCAGAGCGGCCTTCTGATTGCCCTCGGCCTCCAAGTCAACGCCGATGAAGCTGTTGACCGCAGCGATGGTATCCAGAAGATCATGCTCGCGATTGCCGTTAAAGAAAGTGTTGAAATGATAGGCTACTTCAAAATCGCCGGTTTCCATGGCTTCCGCGATGTAGGGCGTCAGTTCCTCGACCTTCCAGACCTTGGTATGATCGTCGTTGAGGATCTCGTCCCAGCCGAAGCGCTCGCAGACGCTCACCGGAACGCTGGCGTACACGGCGATGCCGCACTCCTTGTAGGTGGGGATCATGTACAGCGCCGTGCCGTTTTCACGAAGCAGCGTGTTCCAGACGTTTTCCGGAATGCTGTTGTACAGGCCCTCGTAGTTCTTGTACAGATCCACGATGTTGTAGAGGAAATTGCCGCGAACCAGCGTGTCACTCAGGTCACTGGCATTGCGCCAGACGATGTCCATCTTGTCCCTGGCGGCCATTTCAACCTGCAGCGTGCTCATATCCTCGATCTGCGTCATGTTGACGGTGAAATTATAGCCGTTGTTCTTCAGCCATTCGTTCACAGCATCCTGAACCGGCTTGAGACCAGCCTGCGCATCGGTCGTACCGCGCTGACCATAGCGCAACCAAACCAGCTCGTAGGGCTCTTCATCAGCCTTCGCGGGCAGCGTGATGCTCATCATGCCCAGGCAAAGCACCAGTGCCAGAACCAGAGACAGCAACTTTTTCATGGGATTTCCTCCTAAGCTTTATTGATCATAACGGCTCTCCAGGCCGCCAGATGCGCTCGTTGTGCCGTCGATTCGTCCTTAACCCATTCAAAAACCGCCGTCAATCTGCGTTCAACAGGCCTGTCATTTCAGTCAGCGCTGTTTGAGGGCGGGTCTTTCAGTGTTTTACATCAACTTCATCAACCAGCAAGTTCATATTATCATTTTAAATGGTATTTTGTCAATAGCCTTTTACCATTTATTCCCCAAAATCGTAAAAAAGTAATCTAAGTAATAGGCATTTTCGTCTCTTCTTTTCAAAATCATCGTTTTCAACCCTTTCGCCTGAAATCCCACCCCAACACAAAGCGAACCGGAAGCTTAACACATATTACCTGTGTAAGCTCCCGGTTTGCTCTTGTATTCTGTTGTGTAATCATTAATATGACCGTAGTACACTGCGCTTAGCGTATGTTAATTTCCAGTGCATTTCGTCACATTTATTCCAATGCGCTGTCATTCAGCTTTCTCATGTGAGAATGAACATACATCTTGCGCTCCGGCGGAACCTCGCCGCTGGAGAGATAGCGCCAGACAGCCTCCATACACTGATAGCCTTGCTCGAAGGTATCCTGCTCCAAGAGCGCTGCAACACGCCGGGCCGCATCGGTTCGGCCGGCCCGCTCATAGCCCAGCACAGCCACGTCGTCCGCACATTTGAGCTTATCCAGCGCGCTGACCACCTGCGGCAGCTGCCCCTGCGAAACATAGACCGCGTCAAAGGCCTCCATATAGCGATCATGAATTTCCCGCGCCAGCCGCGCCGGCATGACTGAGCCAGCCAATTCGCCGCAGTTGATTGTCCCGATCCATCGGGCCTGAGGCGCACAGTTCATCAGCTCGCGCCGAAAGCCCTCATCACGCCGCCCCACCATGGGCATTTCCAGGCCGCTGATTTTGAGAAGACGGGGACGGCGGCGAATCGTCTCGGCTGCTTCGCGCGCCAGGCGCACGCCATCCCGGTAAAAATCCGCACCGACATAGAAGAGAAAATCGAAATTGGCCGTTTCATTAAAGCAAACGACTGAAGTCTGTTCTGCCGACTGACTCAGCCGCCGCTGAACAGCCACACTGACCGGCGGCGTGACAATCAGCACATCGGGCCGCAGATCCAGCGCATAATCCAGACAATAGAGGAAGTCCTTTTCCTCGGAAAGCTTTGAAAACAGACTGCTAACCAGCCGCAGTCCCGGATGCTCCTTCGCTGATTTTTTCATGCCGCGCGCCGCTTCATTCCAAAAATAGACCGGAGTCTCCGGAATCACCGCCGCCACCAGCCAGCGCTCATCATGCCGCACAATGCGCTTTTTCTGCACAGGCACATAATCAAGCGCACGCGCCGCCTCGAGCACGCTCTGCTTGGTATCACTGCTGACCGAGCCGCAGTTGTTCAGCGCTTTCGAAACGGTCGAGCGGGACAACCCCGTCTTGCGGGAAATCTCCTCCAGTCCACGCTTCTCATCATCCATTCCAGCACGCCTCCCGTGTTTCAATCCCTTTTTTATCCATTTTAGAAGCTATTCTATCATCCTTTTCCCTATTTCGCAAGCATATTTGGTTTATTTTTGTTCCAAAGTGGATTCATCTGCGTGTTTTTTCGTAACAATGCGCGCAAAGAGCGTCACCAATGCAATTGCCAGCGCAATGCAGCCTGAAATCAGTACCGTTTCCACGCCGATTGACACAGCCAGCATATAATCCTTCAAAACAAGTGCCAGCATGGTGCGGTACAGCCCCGCGCCGGGAACCATAGGCACCACACCTATCAGTGCAAAGATGATGGCGGGCGCTTTTTGCCGCCGGGCCAGCACCTCGGCCAGCACGTCAACCGCCAGCGCACCGATAAAGTTCGCGCCGATGGTGGATTCGGTCAAAGCCAGCATCACGGTATACGTCGCATAGCCGACCATGCCCACCAGCGAGGCCGGAAGAATACAGCGCCTGGGCGTGTTAAACAGCACGGCAAAGCACATGCTCGCCCCGAAGCTGCCCACAAGAGCCTTGATTAAACCGACCATGTTACGCTTCCTCCCAGCTGAATGTAAATCCACATGGCTACGCCAGCACCAGCCGCCAGCACAACGGCGCGCATAACGGCATCGCTGATGCGCGCGCCGCCTGAAACCATGTCCCCGTGCATGGAATCCCGAATGCCATTGGTAAAGGCCAGGCCAGGCAGCATGGGCATCATAATCGACCAGATAATCAGGCTGATATGCCCGCGTCCCAACAGCGTCGCAGCAAAAATCGTCAGCGCAGCCGCCAGAAAGCCGCCCACCAGGCAGCTCAGCGGAAGCCCCTCCTGATCGGGCAGACGCCCCACCGCCAGCTGAACCAGCGAGCCAATCAGCCCGGCCAGAATAAACTCGACCACGCCGCCACCGAACATCACGGCAAAACCGGCCGCCGAGCCGCCCGCCGCCGCAACCTCGCACCAGATCGGCTGCTTTTTGCGCGCACTGATGGCTTTAAGCTGGCTGTTCGCCTCCTCCAGCGTCATCTCGTGCGCAGTCAGCTGCCGCGAAATGGCGTTGACCCGTTCGAGCTTGAATAGATCGGTCGTTCGCTTGTTGACGCGCACAATCGACGAGGCATTGTCCTCCCCGTCCCCCATCGTCATGGTCAGCCCGGTCGGAAAGGCGATAATATCCATATCATAGCCAAAGGCATTGCCGATGCGCACAGCCGTCTCCTCAGCCCGATAGGTTTCTCCACCATTGGCCAGAATCAGCCCAGAGGCCAGACGCACCACGTCAATCACCTGCTGCATGGTTTCCTTCATACAATCAACTCCCCTTTGTATTATACATTTCTTTTGCGCTTCGTCAAGGCTATTTCGATAAACAACGACGTGATTCGAGCGTCCTTAAAGAAAACGGCCTTTCTTTTCCCGGCATTTTGCGCTATACTATAGAAGCTTTCAAGACAGCCCAAGGCCTTCATCAGGGCAGTACGGCTTTTTTTAGAGCATTTCAAACCAAAGTCTGTTTATTTTTTCGTCTGCTGTCAATCGAACGGCAGGCCACTTGCGAGGTGACGTCATGCAGGATATGTTTTCACAAAACGCCCGCGACCATGCGCCGCTGGCCGACCGAATGCGCCCGCGCACGCTGGATGAATTTATCGGTCAAAAGCACATCGTTGGTGAGGGACGGCTGCTGCGCCGCGCCATCGAAGCAGACCGGCTGACCAGCTCGATCTTCTTCGGCCCGCCCGGCACCGGAAAAACCACGCTGGCCTCGATCATCGCCCAGTCCACATCCGCCGCCTTCGTTCGCATGAACGCCGTCACCACCGGCGTAGGCGAAGTGCGCGAGGCGCTCAAGGAGGCCGAAAGCCGCCTGCGCCTGTATGGACAGAGCACCTACCTTCTGCTGGACGAGTGCCACCGCTGGTCCAAGGCACAGTCCGATTCGATTCTGCCAGCCATCGAGCAGGGCATCGTACGCTTTATCGGCTCAACCACTGAAAACCCCATGATCGCCATGACGCCCGCCATCGTCAGCCGGTGCCGCCTTTTCCAGTTTGAACAGCTCTCTCAGGAGGACATAAAAGAAGCGGTGCGCCGCGCCATTGCCGACGAGGAGCGCGGCTATGGCCGTCAGCACGTTCGCATCGACGCAGACGCCCTCAACTACATCGCTCAGTCGGCCGGCGGCGACGTACGCTCAGCGCTCAATGCGCTGGAGCTGGCCGTGCTGACCACCCGCGTCAGTGCGGACGGCAGTCTGCATATCACTGCCGCCATTGCCGAGGAGTCCATTCAAAAGCGCGTTATCAAGTGCGATGATTCGCTGTATTACGATATGCTCAGCGCCTTTTGCAAGTCGCTGCGCGGCTCGGACAGCGATGCGGCGCTGGCCTGGTTCGCCCGGCTGAATTATGCCGGAGTGGATCCGCGCATCATTGCCCGGCGCGTCATTGCCCACGCCAGTGAGGATGTCGGCTTGGCCAACCCCACTGCCATGCTTCAGGCCGTGGCCGCCGCGCAATCTCTGGAACTGATCGGTATGCCTGAAGCGCGCCTGTCGCTGGCGCAGGCCATCATTGCCGTGTGCGAAAGCCCAAAATCAAACAGCGTCGTCATGGCCGTTGATCGCGCCTTTGCCGATGCCGAAAAGGGCGGCTTTCAGCCGGTTCCCCAGCATCTGCGCGATACTCACTATGCCGGTCACGAAAAAATCGGCTCCGGCGAGGGCTATAAATACCCGCACGATTATCCCGGGCATTACGTTTCCCAGCAATATGCGCCCCTGGAGGCGCGCGGCTTCCCCTATTATGTCCCCAGCGACCAGGGCCAGGAAGAAAAGCTGCGCCTGCGCCGCCGTGAGCGGGGCTTTAAGGACGAGCCGGTTTAATCATCTGCCAATATTTTCCTATTAGGAGTGTGGTTTTCATTGGATAAAGTCAAGAAGCAGCGCGTCGATGTGGCGCTTTTTGAGCGCGGTCTGGCCGAAAGCCGCGAAAAGGCGCGCACGCTCATCATGGCCGGCGTGGTTTATATCGCCGAGGAAAAGGTGCTCAAGCCCTCCGATCAGGTTGCGCCCGACGCCCCGCTGACCGTGCGCGGCGCGCCGCACCCCTATGTCTCGCGCGGCGGCCTGAAGCTCGAAAAGGCGCTCAAGGTGTTTGATTACGATCCCACCGATGTTGTGGCCATGGATCTGGGCGCTTCGACCGGCGGCTTTACCGACGTGCTTTTGCAGCGCGGCGCTCGACATGTCTACTCGGTAGACGTTGGCTTTGGCCAGCTGGACTGGCGCATCCGCAGCGACGAGCGCGTCACCGTCATGGAGCGCACCAACGCCCGCGCCATCACAGCCGACATGTTCGATCCCCTGCCGACACTGGGCGTCATGGACGTCTCTTTCATATCGATTAAGCTGATCCTGCCCGCCGCCTTTGCCATCCTGGGCGAAAAC
>CAYOTH010000017.1:0-15212 GCA_964406835.1 uncultured Oscillospiraceae bacterium | reverse complement strand
ACGGCGATGCGCAGCTGCGCCAGGTGCATATCGACGACGTGGCAGTAGATCATCAGCTCGCCGGGGCGTGTCCAGGCGGCAGAGATCAGGCTGTCGAGCTCGCGGCCCAGCGGCGTGCCGATGCGCGGCCCGTTGTAGTGCGTTTCCGGAAAGGGAGCGGCGATTTGTCGGCCCAGCCCAAAGGGCAGCGCATGAACACCGGTGGCATTTTCGTAGTGCATGACGCCCTGATCGGCTTCAAATTCGAAGCGCACCCATTTAAGAGCCATGTGGTTTTCGGCCATGATGTAGGTTTGGCCCGAGATTGCTTCGGCCACGGGCGAGTGCAGGCTTCCGTCGGGGCGCAGCAGTTCCAGGCTGGCGGCTAGCTCGGAGAGGCGTGTGTGAGCCGCCGGATCGGCGGGGAGGGCTTCGTCGTACAGCCGGGGATAAAGCTCGCGCCAGAGCGCGCGGAAAATTTCGCTGCGGCCATAGCTGTTTAGTTCGTCATAGCCGGTGGTCACGACGACCATATCCTTTTCAGGCAGGCAAATGGCGTATTGACCGCCCATGCCGACAAAGCCGAAGCCGTGGCGCAGCGTCCAGAACTGATAGCCGTAACCTGTGCCGAAATCCGGGCCGTTCAGATCGACGCTGTTGTCAATCTGAGGCGATGTGGCTTCATGCATATAGGTACGCGGCAAAAGCTGCTTGCCCTCAAGTTCACCATAGTGCAAACACAGATTGGCAAATTTGAGAAATTCGCGCGCGGTGGCCATGACGCCGGAGCCGCCCCATTCGTGACCGCAGGGCGTTTCAATGCAGTAAAGCTCATCGGAAATGCCCAGCTCGTCAAAAACGGGGCGTAGAAGCTGAGTAAACTCCAGGCCGCTGACGCGCTTTATAATCATGCACAGCATGGTGGTGGCTGTGGTACAGTAGGAGAAGACCATGCCGGGCTTGTGAGAAACCTCATCGGTGAAGAAGGTTTCCTCCCAGTCAGGATCCTGAGGCGTATAGCTGGCGCCCTTCTCATAGCAGGTGGACATGCGCAGTAGATCACGCAGGGTCATTTCGGCCAGCCAGGGATGCGGCTGAGCGGGCGCTTTGTCCGGGAAGAAGGAGATCGCCTTGTCCTCCAGAGAAAGCAGGCCGCGCTCAATCAAAAGGCCGACGGCGCAGGAGACGAAGCTCTTCGAGCAGGAATACAGCCGGTGTCTGAAGTGCTCGTCCATGGGCTTATAATAGCCTTCAAAGATCAGCTTATTATGCCGCATGATGAGCAGCGCGTGCAGCGCGGGCTTTTCGGCCTGAAGGGCGCGCACATAGGCCTCGATGGCGGCGGAGGGGACGCCGGCTTCCTCCGGCGTGCAGCAGATGATCGGTTTTGTTTCGGCTTTCATGGCGGAGACCTCCCGGGCTTTTAGAGTATGGGGGATGATACGCCTTCATTATAACAGAGCCTGAGGCGTTTGAGAAGCCCCGAAAGCGGGGATTGCGCGCGGGGCCGAAATGTGATATGATAGATTTATCTTTGATCGGAGGCTGAAGAATGCCGCTTTGTTCTTTTTCGGAAAGCTATCTTCTGCTGGGCGTGACCCCGGTGGAAAATATATTTATTCAGGATTATCTGCCTCACGCGCCGGGCGATTATGTGCGCGTGTATCTGTATGGGCTGATGCAGTGCTATCATCCCACAGAGGACATGACGCTTAGCCGCATTGCGCATCTGCTGGATCTGACCGAGGACACCGTTCAGGCGGCGTTTCAGTATTGGGAAAGGCAGGGCCTGGTGCAGCGTGTAAGCGATAATCCGCCCAGCTATCAGTACCTCAACCTGACGGCCTCGGTGACCAGCGAATCGCCTATGGAGAAGGCTGTGTATAAGCATCGCGATTTCAATACGAAGATGCAGCAGCTTTTTGGCAATCGGCTGCTCCATCCGGCGGAATTTATGACGGCCTGCGAGTGGGTGGAGGATCTTCATCTGCCCGAGGAAGTCGTGCTCATCATGGTGGAGCACTTTATTGCCAGCAAGGGTCGCTCGTTTCAGTTCCGTCAGCTCAACAAGACGGCACTTCAGTGGGCGGAAAAGGGCGTCAACACCGTGCAGGCGGCCAACGATATGATTATGCATGATACCGCCGCCTATAAGATGGCCGAAAAGGTGGTGCGTCAGTTTAATATGCGCCGCGCGCCTACGCTTGACGAGGTGGCGCTGTCCCGAAAGTGGCTGGAGGAATACGGCATGGACGAAGCGGCCGTGCTGGTGGCCTGCCGGGAAACGGTCAAGGGCCGCAATCCTTCCTTTGGTTATCTGGACGGTATTCTTTCGCGCAACCACACGGCGCGCTCCTCACAGGATATGGCCGGTCGATTGGATGAAAAGAAGCGGCGCGAGGAGGCCGTCAAGGCGCTTCACGAGGCGCTGGGCATTCGCCAGATGGCGCCCACGCCGGGCGAATTGGAAGCCTACCAAAAGTATATGGCGGCAGGCTTTGAGCCGGGCGCGGTTTTGTGCGTGGCGCGGGGCATGGGCGGCTCCGGACGCTATGACATGGAGGATCTCGACCGGCAGATGTCGCGCTTTGTCGAGCGGGGGCTTTTGACTGAGGCGGAAATTACCGCCTATATGGATCAGCAGAAGCTTCTGCGCGAGCAGGCAGCCCGCGTCTATGAGGTCAGCGGACAGGATTCGCGCGTGACCTCGGCCTCGACGGCGCAGATGGAAGAATGGCTGGCCATGGCCTCCTTCCCGGTGATTCTCTATGCGGCCGAATGCGCGCGCGGAACGAAGCTGCCTGTTCAATACATCAGCAAGCTGCTCCGCGAATGGAAAAAAGCCGATATCACCACAGTGGAGGAGGCCAAAAGGCAGCATGGTATGCCCGCGGCCTCGGCTGCGTCAACGCAGAAGCCGACGCCCACAGCCATGCAGTACGATCAGCGCGTTTATTCCGATGAGGAGCTGCGCGCATTGACCGCGTTTATGGAGGACGATCATGACGCGAAGTGATATTATGCGCGCGCTGAACGAGGAGTATGACCGCGTGCGCACGGAAAACCAGCATCTGCGGGAAGGGCGCATCGACGAGGTGGTTGCGCGGGATCCCGCCATGAAGGCGCTGATTTTCGGCGGCGCGGAGCTGTTTCGTCGCCAGGCGAGGCTTCTTCTGTTGCATCCCGAGCAGGCTGAGCAGGCGGCGGCGCAAACGCGGCGTCTCGCGGCTGAAAACGATAAAAAGCTGCGTGCCCGCTTAAAGGAACTGGGTTTTCCCGAGAACTATCTCGATCCCGTTTATCGATGCCCCATTTGCCGGGACAAGGGCTGGGTGGGCGATTCAGTGAGGGAGATGTGCGTTTGCTTTAAGCAGCGCTTTACGCGTCGGCTTTATGAGGAATCGTCGGCGGGAACGGGCGGCGCGCAGACCTTTGAGGCTTTTGACGAGGCCATTTTTCCGCAGGAGGAGAAGGTCAGCGGGCCGTATACGCAGCGGCAGCTGGCTCTGCGGGCGCGCGATATCTGCCGCGCCTATGCCGAGGCCTATCCGCAGACCGAGCGGCTGGGTCTGGTGCTGATGGGCGAAAGCGGACTGGGCAAAACTTATCTGCTCAACTGCGTACAGAATCGGCTGATCGAGCGCGGCTTTGCGCCGGTCAAGGTGACGGCCTATCGGCTGTATGAATCTATGCGTGGCGCTCATTTTGGCGATGCGGAAAAGCGCGGCGAGTTCCTACAGCTGCTTGAATGCGAAGCGCTGTTTATCGACGATCTGGGCAGCGAGCCGGTTGTGCAGAATGTCACGCGCGAGTATCTGTTTACGCTGCTCAACGAGCGGCTGGTGCAGGGACGCCATACGGTGATCGCCACCAACTTAAAGCCGCAGGATCTGATGAAGGTATACGGCGAGCGCGTGTTCTCGCGCCTGATCGATGGCATGAATATGTCGGCGATTACGCTCTCCGGCAAGGATCTGCGCCTGTTTGGCAAAAAAAGGACGTGAAGGCATGGAGGAAAGAGCACGCCGCGTTCTGGACAGGCTGGATGAAATGCGCCTTTCCTATGAATACATCGAGCATGAGGCAGCATCTCACATGGACGAATGCCGCGCTATTGAAGCGCAGCTGGGCGCGATGGTGCCACGCAATCTGTTTTTGACCACCAGGCGTCAGGGCGGATATTATCTGCTGGTGCTTCGGCCGGACGCGCCCTTTCAAAGCAGGCTTGTCAGCCGTCAGATTGGCTCGTCCCGACTCTGCTTTGCCAATGAGGAGGCGCTTGAAGGCTGTCTTTTTCTTCGGCCCGGCGCCGTCAGCCCGCTGGGGTTGCTCTTTGACCGGGAGCGACGGGTGACGCTTTTGTGGGACCGGGCGCTGGATGCTCAGGAAAGGCTGGTCTTTCATCCCTGTGTCAACACGGCTTCGGTCGCGCTGAAAACGCGTGATTTTCTGGATGTTTTTCTTCCGGCTGTTGACCGGGAGCCGATCAGGGTCGATTTGGACGCGTGATAAGCGCCGTTTGCCCGGCCGGGAAAATGGGAAGTCCCGGGAGGAAGGATTCCTCCCCGACGATATAAAGGACAATGTGAAAGGGGTTATCTGGTATGCTGAAGGGTATTTCTCCGATTATCTCTCCCGATCTGCTGAAGATTCTCATGGAAATGGGTCATGGCGATGAGCTGGTCATTGGCGATGGCAATTTCCCCGGCGCGAGCCATGCGCGCAATCTGGTGCGCCTGGACGGCCACTCCGTTCCCAAGGTGCTTGAGGCCATTCTGCGCCTGTATCCGCTGGATCCCTATGTCCAGTCTCCTGTGGCGCTGATGGAGGTTGTTCCCGGCGATACGGTCGAGACGCCCATCTGGGATGTCTATCAGACGCTGTGCGACAAGAGCGAGGGCAAGAAGGTGGACATCGAGCATGTCGAGCGCTTTGCCTTCTATGAGCGCGCCAAGAAGGCCTATTGCGTCATTATGACCGGCGAGACGGCGCTGTATGCTAACATCATTCTCAAGAAGGGTGTTGTCACCGAATGAAGATCACCTTCCTGGGTACCAGTCACGGCGTTCCCGCTGCCGACAGGTATTGCTCCTGCACAATGATTGAAACGGGCGGCGTGCATTATTTCATCGATGCGGGCGCGCCGCTGATTGATCTGCTGCTGCGCAGGCATGTTGATCTCAACAGCGTCAGGGCGGTGTTTACGACGCACTTCCACAGTGATCATGTGGACGGGCTTCTCTCTCTGGCCGGTCTGTTTTCGTGGTATTACAAAACCACCTCGGCCGATATTTATCTGACGGAGCAGGCGGGCATCGAGGCCTTTGAGACGCTGCTTAAAACGGCGATTGGCGATTTTGACGCCGAGCGCGTGCGCTTTAAGCTGATGACGCCTGATACGGTTTATGAGGATGAGAACATCCGTGTGACGCCCTTCCCCACGCAGCATCTGGCGCATATGAATCGCCCGGCCTACTCGTATCTGGTGGAGGCGGAGGGCCGAAAGGTGCTCTTCTCGGGCGATCTGTCCTATCGGATGCAGGCGCAGGATTTTCCGGCCTATGTGCTGGAAAACGACGTGGATCTTCTGGTCTGCGAAATGGCGCATTTTGGCGTTGAGCACATTGAGGAGTATCTCAAGCGCTGCCGCGCCGAGCAGGTGCTCTTCAATCATGTTTTCCCGCTGGATAAGCTGGCTCAGATTGAGGCCCTGGACGGCCGTTATGGCTATCCCATTCACACCGTGAACGACGGCGATGAAATCGAGCTGTAAGGCAAAGCCTCTTAAAAGCTTCATAAAAATCCCGACGCTTTTTGAAACGGAGCGTCGGGATTTTGTCTTGAAGAGGGGATCAGAGCTTTTCAATGCGGCACTTGAGCACGCTGTTTTCCTCGTATTGACGGACGCAGTAATTCTGGCCACCGAGAGATAGATTGCGAAGCTCAAATTTGCCGTCGGTATATGGCTCAAAGACAAGCTCTCCGTTTTCAAGGCGCAGGCCCGCCCAGTACTTCATGAAAAGATCAATCCACGTCGAATGGAAGTAATCGCACGTTTTACTGAAGGAGAAGCCGTCGCTCGGGCGATAATGCTCGGTGATCATCGGCGTGGAGCGGTCGCTGCCCATGAAGTGCAGCTCGGTATAGCGCTCAAAGAGTGACAGCCACGGCACGCGCAATGTTTCGTCGGTGCGCGCCGCACTGCCCAGGGCCTCGGCCACGCCGCTGACGGCATACGGCCAGACGGGGCCGTTCCAGCAGCAGCCATAGGGGTGAGATTGGAGCGGCGAGCTATTTGTCGGCCCGGCGATGCAGTTATCAAACCGGTACATTGGGCAATTTTTGTCCACCGTGGTCAGCGAAAAATCGCAGCCGAAAACTTCTGGATCAAACAGCGGCGTCCATCCGGCAGCGAATTCCCGGCCGATCATTTCCCACAGGAACGGGAAGAAGCTGTCGTAGCACAACGCCTCGTCGCAGGGGAGGCCGGTTTGAGCGTTGAGAGAAACAAAGCACTGCTTTTTGGTATACCAGAATTTTGTGCGGATCAAATCGAGAACCCGGTTGGCCAGCGCGCCAAGTTCGTGAGCCTCTTCCGGGCGGCCCAGTGCCTCGGCCATTTTGGCGCAGCCGATCAGGTTGCCCGCCGTATAGCAGATGTGATCGAGGCGGTAGAGGCGGATGTCCTCATCGGCTATGCCCAGCGTGCGGCCCTCGTTGTCCTGTGTCCAGTCCCAGGGCGTGCGGGTGTGCTGATAGAAGGCCGGCTGATACTCCGCACCGGTCGGCCAGCTGCTCTTCAGCGTGGGCAAAAAGGCCAGGCCTTCGGCTTCATGATGGATGTCCTTGAGCGCATAGCGGCGGCATTCGGGATAGGCTCTTTCCAGAAAAGCGCTGTCCGGGTGATTTTCATACCGATGCCACATGGCCATGGGCGTGTACTGAATATAGTCAAAGCCCTGATAGCAGGTCAGTTCCCTGAGCCTGTTGTCGGCGTTGGTCCGGGCGATGTCGCCCGTGCGCATCCACTTGGCCTCTTCCAGATGAAGCGGAACCGGCAGGCCCACGGGGCAGCCATACCAGCTGCCATAGGGCGATTTGTACAGGCAGTCGATTTCGACCGGATGGCCGTTTATGACCGCACTGGGGCAGTGTAGCGCCCGGTAAAGCAGGAACCAGCGGTAGTAATAGGCTTTGAGAATATCTGTGTCTTCGCAGATAAGCTGGGGCGCATGGTCACCGATGAAGCGATTGAAGGCGTTCTCCTTTTCAGCAAAGGGATCATCCGCCGTCAGGGCCGCGCGGGCCGCTTTCTCGGCGCAAGCCAGGCTTTCCTTCGAAAAGGCGAAGGCCAGGGCGAAGGAGACGCTGCCGTGGGCGGGAATTTCCAGCGTGAACTCGCGCGTGGCACCTCGATCGGTGATCAGGGCGATGAAGCCGTCCAGTGTCAGGCGGCATCCCAGCGCGCCGGCATAGATGGGCAGGTGAATTTCATCCTGCTCGAAGGGGGTTAAGAGATTGACGCGGAGGTTGGCCGTCTCGCGCTTCTCGTTTTTCAGCACGATGCGGCAGACAAATACATCCTCTGTATTAAAGCCCTTCTGCTCGCGCACGGCGATGCAGCCGGAATTTGGATAATAGAATTCGTCGGGCGTGCTGCAATAATAGGTTTGCGTCCAGGATGGCGTCCAGCGATGCCGGATGGGTGTAAAGGTCAGCGCCTGCTCGCCGTCAAAAAGCTGCAGCGCCACGGCATTTTCGACCGGCAGATTGTGGCCGATGGACAGTTGGCCGCTGAGGCCCAGCCGAGGGGCGGCCCAGCTTTGCGTTTTATTGTTAAAGCCTTCGCCGGTATAGATATTTCTTCTGATCAGACTGGTGCGCCGGGAATTTTCGAGCAGTCGACTGATGTTCATGGAGCGCATCCTAGTTTTGTACTGGAATCATTATAGACTGCTCCGGTGTTGGTGTTGAGGGTCTATGCCGGAGAGCAAAAATTCGGCTGCCCGAAAAAAGCAGGCAGCCGAACGGTTCGCAATCAGATGGCCGGCAGAGGCAGCGGCGCGAGCATCAGGCTCAGCGAACGCGGCATATCGGGTAGAATCGAGGGGAGGGCGTGCAGCGCGTCCAGATTGGCGCTGGCCAGTATGGCGGGCATGGCGCGCTGAGCAAAGGCGAAATCAAGCACCTCGATGGGCGAGGCGGTCATCAGCGGCGAGACGGCGGCGCAGTAGGCATACATATCGTCCAGCGCGCGGCGGGAGATATACACGCCGACGGTCGCTAGCCTTTCACGCAGCGTCTTCATGCGCTCGACGATCTCGCCGGGCACGTCGCCTTCCGTGTTGAAGATGGCGCGCAGCGTTTCCCACGAGACGGCCTTTTCAGGCTGAGGCACAACGCGTCGCCGCGGCGTCCAGGGTGTGTCGGCCCGCTCGGGAGCAAGGCGCAGCATCCAGGCGCGATCCAGCAGGCGCACGTCCACACAGGCGCCCTGAGAGGCGTCCTGAAGCGTCATCATCAGGCGCAGCGCCGGATTCAGGGTCAGCGTGCCGACGCCAGTATTCAGGCGTCCAGGCGCGCCCAAATCGAGCTGCGTAATCAGCGCGCCCAGGCACTGATCAACGTCGGCGCGGTTGGCGTCGTCCACCATGAGCAGGGCGGGAACGGCGTCGCTGTCGGCTTCCAGCACGCGCTTGAGATCGGGGCGGCGCACAATCGGAACGCCGCTGGGCGATATTTCGCCGATCAGTTGGCTCAGCGGACGGCGTTCATCCTCGGCCTGAAGCTCGACAAAGCGGCCGTATTCAGGCGCGGCAACGCCCAGTGCGGCGGCCAGCGTGCGGGCAAAGCCGCTTTTGCCGCTGCCGGAGGGGCCGGAGAAAAGCATGATGCGGCCCAGCGTCAAACAGGCCAGCAGATTGACGGCTTCGTCGTTACTCAGCGGGAACCCGGCTTCGTCGAAGCGCACGCGCACGGCGGAAATCAGCTCGCCGGCCGAGAACGTGTCGGTTTCAGGCTGTTCAGCCGGGGCGTCGGCGGCGTGGGAGAGGGCGATCATCAGATCGCGTGCCCGGCCCTCGGCCAGGAGACGCGCCATCTGTTCGTCCAGCTTGCCGTCCAGAATTTCCTTGAAGGTCTTTTCAGCCACCTCGGCGGCCTTTTGAGCGCTGGCGGCTTCGGCAGCATAGCGCTCGCCGGTTTCGCGCAGGATCTTGTTCTTCTTGTCCAGTTGCGTCATTTCGGACGCATGGGCGCGCTTGAGCTCGTTGACCAGCTCGGCGCGCTTGTCGGCGCGCATTTTTTTCAGCTCGTCGATTTCGCAGAGAATCTTCAGCCGGTCAGCCTCAAGGCGGTTGAACTGCTGCTCGCTTTCCCGGTCGCGTCGGGCCTGAGCGGCGGCTTCTCCAACGCCCAGAGCGTTGTCCAGATCATCCAGCTTGAGCAGCGCGGTCACCAAGCTGGCGCGCGCTTCCGGCAGAGCCCAGGCCTCGCGCAGGGCGTTCATGGCCTTGTCAATCGGGCTGACGACCGGCTCGGCGCTGGCCTCGGGCGGGACGGGATGTCCCAGCTGATCCAGACGGGACTGCCGCCACAGGTCGTCTATGACGTCCTTGATGCTGGCGCTGCGCTGCGGATTGAAGCCGCTTTGCTGCTGAAGGGACTGTGCGCGGGGGGAGAGCTTGGCGGAGGACATCACGCGCGGGAAAACGTAGGTGGTGTGCTGCAGCCAGGGCTTGGCCGGTTCGGCGTTCTTCTCGGTTTCAGGTTTTTCGGCAGCGGTCTTGGGAGCCGGACGTTCTGCGGCCTTTTCGACCGGGCGCTCAGCGATTTTTTCGCCGGGACGCTCGACAGTCTTTTCAGGCTCGGCTTTGACGGCCTCCTCGGCCGACGCTTCGCTCTTTTCGGGAGCCGTTTCCTCGGCGCTGTCTTCCTGACCGTTGTTGACGCCCCAGGCGGCCAGGTCAATCAGCAGCTGCGTGGGCGTGTTGTCAACGGAGAGGGTAATCAGGTGGGCGGCGGCCTCGCTCAGGTCGGCCTCAGTGAGCGAATCGCCCACGATGCAGGCGGCTTCGCTGCTGTTTTCCCAGGCATAGATGCCGCACACGACGCCCTCCTGCATGACGGCTACCAGCGGCGTGCCAGGAACGGGGAACAGCCCGTCCTGATCGGGCGTGACCGCCTCGGCCATGAAGCGGGGATCAACGCGCGTAATCACGTCGGAATAGACGATGAACGCATTGCGATCGCCGTTTTCGCCGGCATGGTTTTTGTTGGGACGGATTTTGTCGTTCTCGCCGGTGTGACGGCGCAGATCGAGCAGACAGTAGCGTCCCAGGCTCCGCATGCGCGTTTTGAAATGCGACATCTCGTTTTTGTCGGGGACAATGCGAATGAATCCGTCTTCAAGGAACTCCTGGCGGGCGTCCTCCACAATCTGATAACCGTTTTCTTCTTTGATAATCAGCGGGCTGACGCGGAAAAAGAATTTTTGAGGATTATCCTCCTGGAGAAAGCCTATGGTGAGCTTTCCGGGCAATATCATTTACAGCCGCTCCTTTTTTATATATTTACGGACAGTAAACCGTACTTTTCGAATTATAAACAAAAAACGGCTTTTCGTCAAGGCGTTGATCGCATTTTCTTAAAAAACGTGACGTTCGCCCTAAAAAAAGCCGTTTTACATGGCAAATTGGGGAAAAACGTAATCAATCCCAGCTCATTAGGCCTTTGTCTTCTAAGTATTGCTGCTGAAGATCCATGTACTGATCGATGAAAGCGGCGACGAAATCCAATTCGCGCTCGCTGGAGGAACGCTGGCGGGCGATGGCGTTGAGCATAAACTCAAAGGCATCGTCATCGTCGTAGTAGGCGTCGCCCATGGCGCCGTCCTGCGTGAGAACGCCGGCGCTGAGCATGTAGGCAAAATCGGCGTCGATGGCCTGCTTGACGAGCGTTTCGGCCTGAGCGGCCAGCGGCTTAAATTCGGCGGTGTTCAGCTTGGGCAGCATAAAAGCAATCGCTTCGCTGCGGTCATATCCCTTCATTTCCATGGTGGTTGTCACTCCTTAATTTTTAAATTCGGTCCAGAGTTCGTCATAGAGGCGCTGCGTATCAGCGTCCAGCGGAGCGATCATTTCAGCCCCGGCGAGCCATTCGGCCGGGACGTTGATGGCTTTGTTGGCTTTAAAATCCTCGCTCATGTAGGCCACGGCGGCGCTGTTGCAGCTTCCGTAGTTGATCAGCGAGGAAGCCCAGGCGCTGACTTCGCCGTCCAGCAGGTAATCGATGAGGATTTCGGTGGCGCTCATGTGAGGCGCTTCTTTTGGAATGACCAGACAGTCAATGCCAAAGGAGAGGCCTTCCTCGGGGTAGACCACCTCAAGCGAGGGGATTTCCGCCTGAGCGGCCACGATCTGCGAGCCGAACATAACGCCCGCGACGGCGTCGCCGCCGATAAGCGCGTTGTGGGGCGTGTCGGCATTGAAGACGACGACATTGTCCTTGAGGGCCAGCAACTCCTCTTTGACGCCTTCCAGCACCTCAGGGTCGGTTTCGTTCAGGCTCAGGCCCAGCTTCTTTTCAGCCATGCCGATGACGTTGCGCATATCGTCAATCAGCACAAGATAATCCGAGAATTCGCTTCGCCACAGATCGGCATAGCCGGTGAGTGGCGTTTCGACCAGTTCGGAATCATAAACAATCAGCGGCACCGTGACGGTATAGGGGATAGTGTAGCGATTTTCTGGGTCGTAATACTGATTCTGACAGGACGGGTCAATGTTGTCCCAGTGGGTCAGCGCCTCTCGGTTCAGCTCGCTGAGCAAATTGCTCTGGCGCATGATGTCAATGATATAATCGCTGCAAACGATCAGGTCAAACTGACCGGCGGCCGATTGCAGGCGGGAGAGCATGCTCTCGTTGTCGGAAAAAGGGGTGTAGTTGACGCGAATGCCGCTGGCCTTTTCAAAGGAGGCGATCACCTCGTCGGGAATATAGTACGTCCAGGTAAAGACATTGACGATGCGCTCGTCTTCGCTAAGCAATTCAGCCCGTTTGGCGGCTTCCTCGCCGGCAGACTGAATATCGGCCAGTGCGCTGCCCTGAAGCAGCAGAAACAGCACCGTGAGCACGGTTAGGATCTTTTTCATAAAACAAACCTCCCAAGCAATAATTTCAAAAAAAGTATACCACAGCGAACGCCGGGCGTCAATTGGATTCGGATGAGGAATCCCTGCGGCGCAGCAGGCGTGCGGCCGAGACGATTAACAGCGTTGCGCCCAGCATAATTGTACACAGCGCATTGATGGAGGGCGGCACGTTGGTTTTGAGCTTGCCAAAGATGTAGACGGGTAGCGTGGTGCTTTCCGGGCCGGTGACGAAGAAGCTGATGACCATATCGTCCAGCGACATGGCAAAAGCCAGCAGCATGCCTGAAAACACGGCGGGCAGTATCAGCGGCAGCGTCACGGTGAAAAAGGCCCGGGCCGGCGAGGCCCCCAGATCACGCGCCGCTTCCTCCAGCGCCGGATCAAGCCCCTGAAGGCGTGCCTGCACGTTGAGAAGCACATAGGGCACGCAGAACGTCGTATGCGCTATGACCAGCGCCAAATGGCCCGCGGGAATTCCGGCCAGCGAGAAAAACGTCATAAAGGCCAGACCGACGGCGATTTCAGGCAGCATAATAGGCAGAACGGCGATGTTGCGCACCAGAGAGCGGCCCCGAAAGCGCGCACGCGCCAGCCCGACGGCGCCCAATGTCCCCAGTACGGCCGAGAGCGCGCAGCTGAGTGCGGCGATGGTCAGGCTGTTTAAAAGCGCGTCGATGATGGCGCGGTTTTCAAAGAGCGTTTTGTACCAGTCGGTGGTGAAGCCCGTCCACAGCACGCCGTTTTTCGATTGATTAAAGGAAAACAGCACGACCATGGCGATGGGAAGATAGAGAAAGGCCAGCGTGAGAATCAGCCACAGATCGGAGAAGATTTTGCCTGGGCGCTTCATGATTAAAACACCTCCGGATTTTCGGAACCGCCCAGACGGCGGCACAGGCTCATCAGGCAGAAGGTCATGCCCACCATGAGGATGGACAGCGCCGCGCCGAAGGGCCAGTCCCGCGAGACGGTCAGCTGGTTGTTGATGAGGTTGCCCAGGAGCATGTTCGTGCCGCCGCCCAGCAGATCGGAAAGAAAGAACATGCCGGTCGAGGGGACGAAGGTCATCGTCAGCCCGGAAATGACGCCGGGCAACGTCTGCGGCATGACCACCGTCACAAAGGAACGCGCAGGCCCGGCTCCCAGATCGCGCGCCGCCTCACGCAGGGCGGGATCGATCTTTTCCATGGAGGAGTAGATGGGCAGAATCATAAAGGGCAGCATGGAATAGGCCGTGCCCAGAAGCACCGCGCCGGAGGTGTTGAGCATCCGGATGGGCTTTTTGATCAGTCCCAGCGCCATGAGCGCCGAATTAATCAGCCCCTTGTTGCGCAGCAGGATCATCCAGCCGTAGGTGCGCATCAGCGCGCTCGTCCAGAAGGGGATGACCACCAGCAGCATGAGCAGCGCGCGCGTTTTGGGCGGCTTCTGCGCCATGAACCAGGCGAAGGGATAGCCGATCACCAGCGTCAAAAGCGTGGATTTGAGGGCGACCAGCAGGGAATTGAGCAGAATTTCGCCATAGAGCGGCGAGAACATGCGCGCATAGTTTTCGAGCGTCCAAGCGCTTCCGACGCCGAAATAGGCGCCCTTTTCCCGAAAGCTGATCATCAGCACATACATGAGCGGCGCAAGGACAAACGCGCACGTCCACAGGCACAGGGGCAGCGCGGAAAGACCGCCTTTTTTACGCATTATGAATCAGCCCTCCCCGGTATGGCCGTCGCGCATTCGGGAATCCAGCAGGGAAAAACGTGCGCACCGGCCTCGGGCAGCTGAACGTGCGACCCCATGGCGTGAACATTCAGAGTTAGGCCGTTCTTCAGGGCAACGGCGGCGCTGAACGTCGATCCGGCATAATGGCGGGCAATCACCTGGCCGCTGAGGGTAAAGCCGGGACGGGGCGCATAGGACAGCTCGACGGATTCGGCATGGACGCTTACGGCGGCGGGGTAGCCGGCCTCGATGCCCGGCATGACGCGCGCCAGAACAATGCCCTGCGGTGTTTCGACGCGGCACAATCCGCTTGAAATTTCAAGCACCTTGCCCTCAAAGAGGGTGGTTTCTCCCATGAAGCGGGCGGCAAAGCGCGTTCTTGGGCGCTCGTAGACGTCCTCAGGCGTGCCAATCTGCTCGATATGCCCGCCGTTCATGACGGCGATGCGATCGGACATGTTGAGCGCTTCTTCTTGGTCGTGGGTAATGTAGACAAAGCTGATGCCGCTTTCCGTCTGGATTCGCTTGAGTTCGGACTGCATCTGTCGGCGCAGCTTGAGATCGAGCGCGCCCAGAGGTTCGTCCAGCAGCAGAATATCGGGCTGAAGTGCCACGGCGCGGGCGATGGCGACGCGCTGGCGCTGTCCGCCGGAAAGCTGAGAGGGCATCCGTTTTGCATAGCCCTCGAGCGCGACCAGAGTCAGCATACGCTTGACGATGTTTTTTTGCTCGGCGCGCGGAACTTTGCGAAGGGCCAGGCCATAGGCGATGTTTTTTTCAACGGTCATGTGCGGGAAAAGAGCGTAATTTTGAAAGACGGTGTTGACGCTGCGCTTTTCGGGCGGGAGATTGGTGACATCGCGCCCGCCAAGATAAACGCGTCCCTCATCCGGCTGAGTCAGCCCGGCGATGATGCGCAGCGTTGTGGTTTTTCCGCAGCCGGAGGGGCCGAGGATGGTCAGAAATTCGCCGCGCTCGACGCTGAGGGAAATATCGTCCAGCACGCCTGTGTCGTCGAAGGATTTTTTGAGATGCCGAAGTTCGAGAAGAGGTTCCGCCACGTCGATGACCGCCTTTCCGGCACGTGCGCCGCAGTATAGAGTCGGGATTTTTGCCGCGTTCAAAGCGGGTGTATGCTTAAAAAAAGAACGTTTTCTGAGTGCTTTTTAGAACGTCCGTTGGCCTTGACGGGGCAAAAATCCACTTGAAAAGGACGATGTAAAGAAAGAAGGGCGCGTCCGAACAGCAGCCGGACGCGCCCTTGCAGGCTATGCAGCAATTACTTGGTCTCGGCTTCCACCTTAACCACCTGCTGGCCATCATAGTATCCGCAGTGCTTGCACACGCGGTGGGCCAGCTTCATTC
>CAYOTH010000016.1:0-15359 GCA_964406835.1 uncultured Oscillospiraceae bacterium | reverse complement strand
GCGTCCGGCCGCCCCAACAAGGATAAGGTCGCCCAGATCACCAAGGCTCAGGTCAAGGAAATTGCCGAGCTGAAGATGCCCGATCTGAACGCCGCTTCCGTTGAGGCCGCGATGAGCATGGTCGCCGGTACGGCCCGCTCCATGGGCATTACTGTCGTCGACTGATTTCCGGTTCGCTCCTAAAAAGGGGCGCGCCGCCGCCTGATTTTATCGGGCGCCAGAATCAAGTGGGAGGATTCATTCCGCTTGGACCACGAGGAGGAAATATAGATGGGAAAGAAATATACTGACAGCGCAAAGCTGATCGACAGCCAGAAGCAGTACGATCCTGAGGAGGCCGTTGCCCTCGTCAAGCAGACTGCCAAGGCCAAGTTCGATGAAACGATTGAGATCTCCCTGCGCATGGGCGTTGACCCCCGTCACGCCGATCAGCAGATTCGCGGCACTGTCGTTCTGCCTCATGGCACCGGCAAGAAGCTGACCGTTCTGGTTTTCGCCAAGGGCCCCAAGGCTCAGGAAGCGCTGGATGCTGGTGCTGATTTCGTCGGCGCCGAAGAGCTGGTTGCCAAGATTCAGGGCGGCTGGTTCGGCTTTGACGTCTGCGTTGCCACGCCCGATATGATGGGCGTTGTCGGCCGTTTGGGCCGCGTGCTCGGCCCGAAGGGCCTCATGCCCAACCCGAAGACCGGTACCGTTACGATGGATCTGACCAAGGCCATCAACGATATCAAGGCCGGTAAGGTTGAGTATCGCGTTGATAAGACTGCTATCATCCACTGCCCACTGGGCAAGGCTTCCTTCACCGAGGAGCAGCTGGGTGCCAACCTGCGCACTCTGATGGAGGCTGTCATCAAGGCGAAGCCCGCTTCTGCTAAGGGTACTTACATCCGTTCCGCCGTCATCTCCAGCACGATGGGCCCTGGCATTAAGCTCAATGCCCTGAAGTTCTGATTTTAAGCGAACGTGATATTGAAAGACCGTCGAGTAATCGGCGGTCTTTTTGCGTTATCCGGAAAAGGCGCTGAGGCCAAAGATTTTAGGAAAAACCTTAAAGTACTTTGGCGATACGGCTACAGGAGATGGAACAGTGAGTAAATCCATGAGCCGAAAATTTGCGAAGCGCAGCGTATGCTTGAGAAGGCGTTTGCTGTCCTGTTGGAGAGTAGCTCCAGGAGGCGAGTCCTTGTAGGGCAAAATTCCGGTTCGATTGGATGAAAGAGAGCTTTAGCATAACTCATGAAGCCACATCATCGATTGGGTATCAGGGGGCAAGAATCAGTGCTTTGCATGGCATAAAACGAAGTAGCGCTTTAATGAATCTGCAAGGAAAAGAACGCTCCAATGTGGGTGGGCTATGCTTGTTGCGGGGCGAGGACTCCCCTTTGGCGGCACGGTTGAACGCCAAAAGGAGGCGGGCCTTTAAGGGGGCGGCGCTGAGGTTTGGATGGGAAAGGACGCACTTTGTAAAATGTGCGCAGGCCGGGACGCGGCCTCTTGACAGGCCCTCGGAGATCGTGTACAATCTTGGTTAGCCACAACTAATTGATGCACATAGACAGACTGCATGGAGCGGTTCCGGCGGTCTGCTTCTGTTTGTCGCCGAATAGGCGTTATAAGCTTTCGTTCGACTGGGGTAATCAGTTTGGCAAAGGTTATGTCGTCCCATGGTCGTTGGGGTTTTCCTGGAAAAGAGTCAGCGATCGATATGGTATAAGACGGAATAGAACCTTGAATGAATTCCTAAGGCGGCGATTTGTGCAGCGCACAATTGGCCGTGCTTTAGATGCCCTCTTTAGAGGTCGATTACAGGCGATAAGCCCTTTGTGGGGCCGGGGCAAAATGCCCGTTCAGTGGGTGGCTGTGTTTGTCGGTTGATATGAAAAGATTGGCGGGAAAAGCAAGTGAAGCGGGGAGCTGTTTCAACAAAGACCTGGATGGTCGTGGTGGCGCTGATTGTGCTTTGCGCAGTGGGCGGCATGGTTTATTTGAAGAGTTGCGCCGGTACAAAGGGCGGCGTGGCGCGCATTTATCAGGACGGCGTACTGATTCGGGAAATTGATTTGTCCGCCGTGGCGCAGAGCTATTCCTTTGATGTGACGTCGGTTGAGGGCGGCGTGAATACGGTGGGCGTTCGGTCAGGCGGTATCTGCGTTTTGGCGGCTGATTGCAGCGACAACACCTGCGTGCATCAGGGCTGGCTTAAGGGCGGGCTGACGCCTATTGTGTGCCTTCCGCACAAACTGGTGATTCGCATTGAAATGCAGGAAGATGCGCCTTTTGACGCCGTGGCCGGATAAGGAGGATTTATGAAAACCAAACGCTTGACGGAAAATGCTCTGCTGACGGCCTTTGCATTGATTATATTCATCATCGAACTGCAGCTGCCCTCGCTGAGTCCGGTTCCTGGGCTGAAGCTGGGCTTGAGCAATATCATCACGGTTTATGCTGTTTTTACCCGCCGTCCCCGCGATGCGGCGCAGATTCTGGGGGTGCGCATTGTGCTGGGAACGATTCTCGGTGGGAACATGTCGGCGCTGATGTACAGCACGGCGGGTGGCTTATTGTGCTATATTGTGCTGCTGCTGCTCAGGCCTGTGCTCTCTTCGCGGCAAATTTGGGTGGCCAGCGTGCTGGGGGCCATTGCGCATAATACCGGGCAGGTTCTGGTGGCCGTGCTCATCACGCAGACGCCGGCGCTTTTTGCCTATTTGCCCGTGCTGACTTTGGGCGGCGTCATCGCCGGAATTTTGACCGGCTTGTGCGCGCAGTATGTCGTTTTGAGACGGGACGCGCACGCCTGAAAAGAAATCCTGCCGTGCGGAAGAATCGTTTTTTATGAGGCGATTCTTTCGCACGGCTTTGTTTTGATCTGAAAAGCCCTTCTGTGAAGAAGAGGTGAAATGTCATTAACCGCCTTGACAAAACTGATAAACTCGTGTATCCTATACATAGCTTGAGAGGAAGCTATTTTTTAAGGATTGCAGTTAGAGAAAACTAACCATTGAAACGAAATGATTCTGTCCCCTGCCTGAGAGGAATTATTTTTTGACCACGGATTAGATATCTCTAACTAATGAGCTTTCTTTCGAGGCTCCATGATTGACTTCGGGAAAAGGAGATGATGCCCCCAAATCGTGATGAGATCGGTTTTTATGGGGAAGCCCAAACGAGAAAATATTTTAAAAGAATGACAAGCAGGAGGAATGTTGTTGTGAAGAAGATTGTGGGAATGGTTTTGACGCTTTGCCTGATGCTGGGCATGATGGCGATTCCGGCGGCCGCGCAGGAGGCGACGATTGTCGGCAAGGGAACCGAGGCGCTGATCGATATCATGGGCCAGACGGATTTTGCCGATGTTATCAGCTTTACGCTGTTTGATGCGCAGGGTGAGCGCTACACCTATGAGGGCGTGCTGGATCTGGATCGCGAATCCGAAACCTATCTGACGCAGCTGACCACCGATGAGGCTAAGGCGCTGGTGGCGGCGCAGGGCTGGTCGAAGGCGAATGCGGCCGATCAGGACGGCGTGAAGATCATCGAGCAGCCCGAGGATTCTGAACTGACGGATGTCGATGTCAATCTGGAGTGGGTCGGTGCAGTGCTGACCATCAAGAGCGCCAAGCCGATCACTGCTGAGGGCAAATACACCTTCGAGGTGACGCTGGACAACGGCGAGTCCACCCAGGTGAGCTGCGCGGCCAAGGCCTTTACCACGCCTGTCGAGCTGCGCATTACCGGAACCACCTGCGTGGAGCAGGGTGCGCCGGCTTATCTGAAGGCGACCTGGTATGACGAAAGCGGCGTGCCGAAGAACGCGACCGACAGCGAGGAAGTTGTCTGGGAGGTAAGCGGCGCGGCCTCGTATGGTTATCTCAAAGGTAGCGCGCGCTATGCGATTTACGCGGTGATTGATGAGGCGCAGGCCGGATCGAACATCGATGTGACGCTGATCGACGAGGCGAATGGCCTGAGCGCTACGCACACGGTGAAGGTGGCTGCTGGCGAGAAGACGCTGGTTTGGGATCACAGCGATGCGGTGGTCGGCGAGGAAAACGGCTACGTTGTGACGCTTGTGGATGCCGACGGCGATGCGGTGAAGCTGTGCTGCTGCTCGAGCAGTGTGGAGTATGTCGTCGTTGCGCAGCCCGAGGGCGCGAATGTCACTGTTACCGGCAACTGGAAGGGCACTCAGGGCCAGAGCGGAAACATGCAGCTGATTTCCGATCAGCCCGGCGAAGTGACGGTTCAGATGACACTGAACTTTCAGATGTCGGACTTTGAAGCGGATGCCGAGGGGAATATGAACAAGAAAGACGCCGGCACCCTGACCTATACCGCCACGCAGACCTTTACCGTGGCTGAAAGCAAGTAAGAACGAGGCGAGCTTCCCGTCGTATTGCGGCGGGGAGCTTTTGTCCGGGAGGGAAAAATCATGGGCCAAGGAACAAGGCGAAGCGCGCTGGCGGCCGCTCTAGTGAGCGTGATGCTTCTGGGGGGCTGCGGCGCGGGGCAATATGAAGACGGCACCTATGAGGGACAGGCGCTGGGCTATAACGCGCCTATTACCGTAACCATCAGCGTTGAAAATGACCGGATTACGGCTCTATCGGTGCTTTCACATGCCGATGACGAGGCCTATTGGTCACGTGCGCAAAGCGTGATCGATGCCATGCTTGAAAGCGGAAGCACGCAGGTTGACGCCGTGAGCGGCGCGACCTATTCTTCAAAGGGGATCATTGAGGCGACTGACAAGGCGTTGCAAAAGGCGCTTAAAAACGGCGCGTCATAACGGGTTCATTTTAAAAAGCCAGCTCTTTTTTGCGGGTAAAAGGCCTCCGCAGAAAGAGCTGGCCTTTGTATTATGCGTCCGGGCTTGAAAAAGCAGACGCTGATCAGATATCCAGCTGGGGCGATTGCTCGATCAGGCCTCGCTCGCGTGCTTCAACGCTGCGCCGGTAGTAGCTGTCCCACGTTTCGAGTTCGTACTTTTGCATGACATCCTCGACGGTGAATTGATTGCCTGAGCAGGTGATCATCAAAAGCCCCAGATGGGCGTCCGGCTCGCAGATGTGCAGATTCGGCCCCAGCTCGCGTTGCGCCTTCATCAGCTTATTCCAGTTTTCGTCCCAATGCAGCACGCGATAGTCCAGATCAATATCAGCAAAGCAGAGGGTGGGCGAGCGATAGGTGGATTGAGCCAGAACCTTGCCAACCGGATTGAGGATGGAGGCGCAGCCATGCTCAACCGGAACACTGGCGACAAAGTAGGCCTGCGTGGCATAGGCCCAGTAGGCTTCGAGCAGCCCGCCGTGGTGGTTGGAGGAAAAGGCGATTAGCTCCGGGCGGCTGCGTTCGTATTCTTTGCGCACATCGTAGTGGATGTCAAAACAGATCAGACAGCTGACGCGCCCGATGTCCGTTTGAAAGACAGGGGCCTCCTGTCCATAGCCGATGCCGCTTTGAGTATATTCGCTGGGAACCAGATAGTTCTTGTCGTATATGCCGTCAATTTGACCGGAACGGCTCAGACATTGCGTCGAGTTGCGGAAGGTACCGTCAGGCAGGGCGCGTATGGCCGAGTAGGCGATGTGGGTGTGATGGGCGACAGCCAGCTCCAGCAAATGATCGCGCAGCCGATTCTGGCGATAGGCGTAGTATTCAAAGCACTTGGAGCGGGAAAATGCATTCGGACGGTCGCAGGCCTCGGGCAGTACGATCAGATCAGGCTTCAGGGCGAACGCGTCGGCTAGGTGCTCATCCCAATAGCGCATGACGGCTTCAAAGGCGGCAGCAACGCTCATGTTCGGTTCGCCGTAAAACTTGTGCGGGGCCAAAGCCAGGGCTCGAATCGGTCTTGACATAGATATTCGCCTCCATAAATGATGATATACCGGTATACTATAAAAGAAAGCTACGACTGGGTCTCATGGATAACCTGACTCCATTACACTACGATTGGCGGGAAAAGTCAATAATAAAATCGGAAAAAGTGCAGATTTTGGCGGCGCAAGGGCTTGGCAACAGGCATTGGGCTGTGCTATAATCAAAGCAATCGGAGAATAGAAATACAAAAGTATACCGGTATATTGGAGAATGCTTATGAAGACCAATGGAGGATATAGACAGATCAGAGACGAATTGCGGGCAGAGATTCAATCGGGCGTGTGGAAGGCGGGCGAATATCTTCCGCCCGAGAGGCAGCTGTGTGTGCGCTGGAATGTGGAGCGGACGACGTTGCGCCGCGCGCTGGCTTTGCTGGCTGAAGAGGGACTGATCGAAAAAAGGAGCGGCGTCGGCTCTCGGGTGTGCGGCGATGCCGGGCCGCTGGTGGCCTTTGTGACGGTCGGCAGCGGTGCTGAGGCGAGCGTGCTGGAACTGAGTCATCACTTTATGACGCCGGTGTGCGAGGCCTTTGCGGCGTTGTGCGCGCGCCATGGCTGCCGGGAAATCAGCGTGACGCTGAACGGCCAGGAGGCGGCGCTGCTGCAGAGCTTTCAGCCAATTCTTGAAACGAGCAGCGCGTTGATTCTGGCCGATGAGGTGCCGCAGAGCTTTTTGCAGGCTGTGCGGGAGGCGAATAAGCCCTGCGTGCTCTTCTCTCAGCGTGGGCGCGGTTTTCGCTCCGTGATGTGTGATAACGACAGCGGCTTAACGCAGGCGGTTGAGCATTTGACAGCGCTGGGACACCGGCATATGGCTTTTCTCGGCGGTGAGGAGCGCTTTTATAATTCACGGATGCGGGTTGAAGCCTTTCGGCGCGCGCTGGCTGAACAGGGGCTTAAGGGCCGGGTGATGCAGTGCGGCTGGGGAATTGAGCAGGGCGAAGCGGCCATGCTCCTGCTTTTTGAGCAGGATCCCACCATCACGGCGGTTTGCGCGGTCAATGATTATGTGGCGCTGGGAGCCTGTCGGGCGGCGGCGCAGCGGGGTAAAACCATTCCCCGGGATTTTTCCGTCGTCGGCTTTGGCGATACGCTTTCTCAGGCAGAGTATCGGCTGAGCAGCGTGGTCATTTCGTCCGAGCGGGTGGCGCAGGAGCTTTGGCAGGCGCTGGAATGCGAACGGGCGCATCCCTTCAAAGCGCCGGCTAGCGTGCTGGTTGAAGCGGAATTGGTTGTCCGTGAAACGAGCGGGCCGGTGCGGCAGGATGCCCAGTGAATATAAAGCAGCATAAACA
Source organism: uncultured Oscillospiraceae bacterium (assembly GCA_964406835.1). Lineage (GTDB taxonomy): Bacteria > Bacillota > Clostridia > Christensenellales > Aristaeellaceae > Firm-10. Next base: position 8,182 of record CAYOTH010000016.1, on the reverse strand, counting down.
GGGAGGAATGACGATGAAATTTCTGGTGACGGCTCCTCAGGGCGAGGTTTTTAAACGGCATTTTCCGCCTGAGCTGATGGCGCGGCTCGAGATGCTGGGCGAGGTGCGCTTTAATCCTTACACGCGCCAGCTGACGCGTGAGGAGCTGAAGGAGGAGCTGGCTGATTGCGATGGCGTTTTGACGCATTGGGGCTCGACGCAGTATGACGACGAGCTGCTGGACGCCGCGCCGCGTCTGCGCATTTTGGCGCACTGTGCCGGTACGGTGGCGCGCATTGCCAGCGAGGCCTGTTATCAGCGGGGCATTCATGTGCTGAGTGCCAACTCGATCATGGCGGATTATGTTGCCGAGGGCGTGCTGGGCATGATGCTGGCGGCGCTTCGCGAATTGCCGCGTTGCGATCAATCGATGAAGCAGGGAAAATGGGAGCGGCGTCTTTCGAAGGTCAAGACGCTTATTGGCGCGGAGATTGGCTTTATCGGCCTGGGAACCGTTGGACGGCGGCTGCTGAATCTATTATCCCCGTTGCACTGCCGCGCCCGGGTCTATGATCCCTATTGCCCGGATGAGGTGCTATTGGCCTGTCCCGGAGCGCGCCGGGCCACCTTTGAAGAGGCCATGGCCTGCCCCGTAGTGACCCTGCACGCCTCGCAGACGCCGGAAACCTTTCACATCATCAATGCCTGGGCGCTTTCGAAAATGCCGGAGGACGGGCTGCTGATTAACAGCGCGCGCGGCTCGCTGGTCGATACCGAGGCGCTGATTGCGGAGCTTTCGACCGGGCGGATACGCGCGGCGCTCGATGTGTTCGAGCATGAAAATCAGGCGCAGGACGCGCGTTTGCTGGTCTGTCCCCATGTGCTGCTGACGCCCCACATGGCGGCGGCGCCTGCTCAGAGCGTGATGACGGAGGGGATCATCGAGGCCATTGAAGCGATTCTTTCAGGCCGAACGACGCCGCTTGAGGTGTCGCTGGCTCAGTACAGCCATATGACGCAGGAGTGAGAAAGCTATGATTCGCACACGAGAGGACATGAAGCGCTATGCGCTGAAAACGTGCATGCCCATGCTGGAAGCCGCGGCGGAGCGTCGTCTTTCAGGGCGGCCGTCTACCGTGGTCGATACGCTGGGCTATGGGCCGACGCTGCTTGAGGAGCTGTTTCGCCCCTTCTGGGGGATTGCGCCGCTTCTTCGCGAGGAGGAGATAATGCTCAACATTCGCGGCGAGCGCGTTCCTCTGGGCGCGTGGCTGCGCGAGGTGCTTGTGACCGGCGTTGATCCAAGTAGCCCTTTCTGGTGGAATCGTTTTCGCACAGCGCAAAACGGCCATTGGTTCGATTTTCAGAACATCACCGAGCTGTGCGGTCTGCTTGTGGGTATGTTTTTTGCACGGGAGCAGACATGGGATGGGCTTCGGCCTGATGAGCAGAGGGCGGTGGCCGATTATATTGCCGAGGCGTCGATCGGATTGTGCGAAAAAGGCGCGGAAAACAATCATATCTGGTTTCCGATCCTTTGCCTGATTGTGCTTGAACGCTTTGGCTATTCCTATCCCGGCACGCAGGCGCTGATTGAGGCGGGGCTTAAGCAGCTGGAAGGCATGTACATTGGCGGCGGCTGGTATTCCGACGGCCCCTTTGGCCGGATTGATTATTATGAGGCCTGGTCGATGCAGGCTTATCCGCTTTTGTGGTGCCTGCTGGCCGATCCGGCATCGCACGGCTATGCGGCGCGGCGCGCCCGGTATCAGGAGAGGGCCGGTGCGTTTTTACGCGATTATATTCGCTTTTTTGATGCGGACGGCGCTTATCCGCCCTTTGGGCGATCGCTGTCCTATCGCTTTGCGGCCGTGTGCGTCTTTCCGCTGGCTGTGCTGGCCGGCGTGGATTTTGATCGGTCGCTGGCGGGCGAGGTGACTCGGCGCTGCGTGAGCTACTTTGAGGAACATATGCTCATGCCTTCAGGCGGCGTTCTGCCGCCCGGCTATCTTTATGAATCGGCGGCGCTTGTTGAAAGCTATACCTCGTCGGGCGGGGCGTATTGGGCGGCGAAGACCTTTCTCTGTCTGCTAATTGAAGAAAAGGACGCCTTCTGGGCGGCGGCTCATTTGCCTGCCGAAACGGAGGAGTATCTCTTTTCACCCTCGGACAGCCGTTTGAATTTCGTGGTGGGCCACGCCCAAAACGCGGGCGTGACGGTCTACAACAATCACTTTCAGTATTATCAGTTTGGGCGCTATTGCAATCCCTTTAACGACATGGCGGGCCTGTACGACAAATTTGCCTATAACTCGCTTTCGGGCTTTGCGCTTTCAACGCATGATACGGTGAGCTGCGACAATATGATCAGCCTCTCGACCGGAGATGATGCCATGGCGTCGCATCGCTGGGGATTTGTTGATCGGGGACGGCAGGGCGATTGGCTCATCAGCGAGCACATGCCCTTTTCCAATGACGCGGAAACGGTCATACGCACCATGATGAGGCCTCTGTCCGGCGGCTGGCACATGCGGGTGCATCGCGTGCGCCTCTCCCGCGCCTATCGGGTTTGCGAGGGCGGCTTTTCGCTGGGGCTGTGGGATGATTATTACGAGGTTGGGGAAAAGGAAGGCGGATTTTGCGTCGAAAGCCATGAGCTTAAAAGCTTTATGACGACCGTATCGAGCGTTCCCTTTTCCTATGCGGTCATGAAGCCTCAGCCCGGTATGCACATGATGGCCCCCTTTGCGCTCTATCCGGCCTACAGAACGGCGCTGCTTGAGGCGGGCGAATATCTCTTTGCCTCAGTCTTTGGCGTTCATCGGCGCGGGCAGAGCGGAAAAGCACCGCGTATTCGTCTGGAGTCGGGGCGTCTTTGGGTTGACGACGAGGAGCTGCCTTGCTGAGGCTTTGGCGGGCAGCGTTTTAAGGAGGAGCACGGGCCATGAATTTGACTTTTTCGACGCTGGGCTGTCCGGACTGGGGAATTGACGAGGTGCTGGGATTGGCCCGGGAATTTGGAATCGACAGCGTGGAGCTTCGCGGGCTGGGAGACGCGCTGGATATCGACCGGATTCCGGAATTTCGCCCGGAACGGCGCGCGGCGTTTGATCGTTTGCTTTCCGAGTGGGGCGTGCGGCTGTGCGCGCTGGATTGCTCGGCGTTTCTGGCGCCGCAGGCATCATGGGAAAGGGCGCGCGCAGAGACGGAATACGCCTTGCAGCTGGCCGCGGAATGGGGCGTTCCCTTCATCCGGGTGTTTGGCGGCAGCCGTGAGGACGGTCAGGCTGCCAAGTGTGTGGCGCAGCGTTTGAAGGTGCTCTGCGCTCAGGACAAGCGCGTGACGGTGCTGCTTGAAACACATGATTCGTTCAGTGACGCGGCCTCATTGTCCTCGGTGGTCGAAGCGGCGGCGTGCGAGAATTTCGGCCTGCTCTGGGATGTCGAGCATACACTGCGGGCCGGGGTAGACTCGGCCGCCTTTGTGCGCGAATTCGGGCCATTTATCCGGCATGTTCACTTAAAGGACTATGACGGGAAGGGGCTCTGTCTTCCGGGCGAGGGAACGGTTGATTTTAGATGCGTGGTGGATTTATTGCAGACGGCGGGCTATGTCGGTCTTTTCTCGCTCGAGTGGGAAAAGCGCTGGGTGACGTTGCTGCCCGACATGCGTAGGGCGCTGGCGTGCTATACGGCGCTGATGCGCGCCTGAAGACAATTTTGCCTTGATTATGGGATTGATTTGTGATAGAATTTCCCATGAGGCGCGCTCAGGCGGCGCGTTAAACAGGGAAAGAAGGTTTTATGGATGGCATTGAGACTTTATCCGGTGGCCGATACAAACCCGGCTGTGAGTCATTATAAGGTCAAAGTCAATGGTCAGGCGGCGGCGCTTAATACCGCGCGGGTTTCTGCCGAGCCGTTTAACAGACGCTGGCCCGGGCATCAGCGCGGGGAAGAGCAGAGCGAGCTGGTCAATTTTCTCTCCTTTGCCGCCGATGAGCCGGTGTGCTTTGAAATTACGCCGCAGGAGCCGTTTGAAAAGGCGGTTGTGCGTCCGCTGTCGCTGGGCGTTGAGCCTCAAGTGCGCGAAGACGGTATGATCGTCTTTACGCTGGATCATCCGGCCTGTTTTACCGTGGAGCCCTATGGACGGCATGACGCGCTGCATGTCTTTTTCGATCCGATGACGACCTATGAGGCCTCCGGAGAGGATGTACTGTATTTCGGTGCGGGCGTGCATGACGTGGGTGTTTTGACGCTGCACAGCCATCAGACGCTCTTTATTGACGAAGGCGCCGTGGTGTACGGCTGTGTTCGGGCGAAAGATGCACAGGACATTCACATTATCGGCCACGGCATTTTGGATAACAGCCGCAATAAAGAGCAGGTTTTGTATGAATGCCATGCGCAGGGCAATGAAGCGGCGATCAACAATGTGGTGCGCGAGCATACGGTTCAACTGGAATACTGCACGGATGTTGAAATTTCCGGCATCACCATACGCGATTCGCTGGTGTATAACATCCGGCCGATTGCCTGCCGGAAGATCCGCATTTCGGATGTCAAGATCATCGGCTGCTGGCGCTACAATTCGGATGGCATCGACATGCACAACTGCGAGGATGTGCTGATTGAAAACTGTTTTCTGCGCACCTTTGACGATTCCATTTGCGTTAAGGGCTTTGATTGCTATTATGAGGGCGATGTCGAAAAGGCGGTCTACGAGGCCATGCACCGAAATGGCGAGGTCTATGATGTCTTCCGCCATGTCCGCATTCGGAACTGTACGATCTGGAATGACTGGGGAAAGTGCCTTGAAATCGGCGCGGAAACGCGGGCTGAGGATATTTCGGATGTCGTCTTTGAGGATTGCCATGTGATTCATGTCTGCTCGACGGTTCTGGATGTGTGCAATATCGACTATGCCGACGTGCACGATATCACCTATCAGAATATAACCGTTGAATACGACGAAACGATTCCCAAGCCGGTTATCCAGAATCACGACGATGAAACCTATGAAAATCCGGATCAGGATTATGCGCCGGCGCTTCTGGGCGCTATGACCGGCTTTCATCCGGAATATTCAGCCGGCGGCACGCGGCGCGGCTATACGCACGATATTGTCTTTAGGAATATTCATCTCACGGGGCGGCAGGCGCCTACGGCCTTTTTTGAGGGCTATAATGAGACGAACAAAACGTGGAACGTGCTGGTGGAAGGACTTTTCTGGAATGAAGAGCGCGTGACGGCTTTGGATGAGAAGGCCGCTTATTGCAATGCCTTCGTAGAAGGAATTGAGCTGCGCTGAAGAGGCCTTTTTCGAAAAAACAGAGGCAGAGCTTTAAAACGCTTCGAATTTTAGGATCCGAAGCGTTTTTGTATGGCGACCGAACAGGCGGTATCAATCAGACGAAGGCAAACATTTCATCATCCTCAAGCAGTATGGATGAGGCGCGCGAAGGACGATCCTTTTTGATATCCTTTCAGGTGGTACCCCGGGGCAAAGCGCCCGTTCAACGGGAAATGAACTGTGGAGCGCCGGAAGAAGTGAGGGGCGTTGGATAATGATTTGAGAAAATGCCGGCGGAAACTTTCAGGCAAGGTGAAATCATTGATTTGGACAATGAAAACCGCATTTTTTCTATTTACGCGACGCGGGCCCAGGTGGTACAATCAAGGCGAATGAAAAGCTTTTTACAGGGAGGTTATGCTTTATGAAGATTCTGCAACCCTTTGTTCCGCTGCGCGCGGAAAGCCATCACCTGGAACATACGGTGCATGTTGTCGGGCGCGATTACACCATTGGTGCGGAGGGTATGCTGACCTCGATTCAATCCGAAGGCGTCGAGCTGCTGGCTGCGCCGATGCGCCTGGTGGCTGTGGAGGACGGCGAGCCCTCGCGCTGGGATGACAATTATCCGGACAATGAAGCCGAGAGCTTTATTCAGAGCCGCAGCGATGCGCAAATCGTGATCTGCGGCGTGAAGCAGTCCGATCGGTTTATTGTGGATACCTGCTATCATATCGATTACGACGGCTGTATTGATATTGACCTGAAGTTGATGACGCGCGGACAGACGGTTGCGCAGTGCTTTGGCATGGCCGATACCAAGCCGACTTTGTACAAGCTGGATAAGCTCTGGCTGGAGATTCCGCTGCGTGCGGAGGCCATGTCGCTGTTTACGATGTATCCCAACAGCGCTATGACGCTTTCGGATGGAACGCAGCGTCCGAAGACCGATATGTCCATGAGCGGCACGCTGCCTGCGCAGTCGGTGGCCATGCCCTTTAAGGCGCTGCTCTGGCTGGGCAATGAGGAGCGCGGCCTGGGCTGGTTTGCCGAAAACGATAAAAACTGGCAGAGTGCTGATCCCGATCAGGCGCTGGAGCTGGTGCGAGACGGCGATACGCTGATTCTGCGCGTGCGTCTTCTGGACAGCCATCCGGTTTCGTGGCCGGGCGATCCGGCGGAGGGCATGTGGCGATACAGGCCGATTTCCTTTAAATTTGGTCTGCATCCCACGCCGGTCAAGCCCTTCCCAAAGCAGCCCTACATTCATAAGGCGCTTCATCTGGACTGCGGCATCAAGATCAAGGGCAATTACGTCGATTTCCTGGCCGGGCGCTATGATGAGCTGAAGGCCAAGGGCGTTACGACGCTGATACTGCATGAGAAGTGGAACAAATCGCAGAATTGGTTTGAACTGAGCGAATACACGGCCTCGCAGATTCGCACCATAACGGACGAATGCCATAAGCGCGGCATCAAGGTGCTGACCTACTTCGGCTATGAGATTTCGTCGATGTCGCCTGAATGGAGCCGTCTGAGCGATCAGGTGGCCCGTCGAGGAGCGCAGGGCGAAGTCGAGGGCGGCTGGTGGCGCGTGCCCTTCCAGCGCGATTATGTGACCTGCTATAATACCGAATACCAGGATCTGTTCATCGACGGCGTGACCCGGATGATGGATGAATATCATACGGACGGCGTTTATCTGGACAGCACCAGTCATCCGGGCCTGTGCCATTCGACGCAGCACGGCTGTGGCTGGTATGACGCCGAGGGCAAGCTGCATGGCAGCTATCCGCTGCAGGCGGTACGGCGTCTCTTTAAGCGGCTGTACGATGTTGTTGAATCGCGCGGCGGCGAGATCAACGTTCACTGCTTCGGCTTTGTGAACTTTACGGTGGTTCCCTATATTCATCAGAACTGGTATGGCGAGAATCTGCAATTCTCACTGATGAAGGGCACGACGGATGATATGAATCTCGACTATTTCCGGGCAGAATATATCGGGCGCAACATTGGCGCGCCGGTCGAGTTTATTGCCTATGAAAATCGGCCGCTGTGGACGTTTGAACAGGCGCTGTCTACTTCGATTCTTCATGGCATTTTGCCACGCCCGAATGATATCAATCATCCGCTGGATCTGATGAGCGGGGTCTGGAAGATATTTGACGCCTTCCCGATTGCGCAGTCTGAATGGCATCCCTACTGGAATAACGGCGCTTCGGCCTCCCACGAGAAGGTTAAGATCAGCTATTATCGCTATACCGATTTGAGCGGCGCCGATCAGCTGTTGGCCTTCGTGGTCAATATTTCGGCGACGCCCATCGACAGCGTGACCGTGGCTTTCCCGGAAGCGGTTTCCACGGCGCTGGATATGCAGGCGCATGAGGCGGTCGGGCTGACGTTTGGGCTGGAGGCTTATGCCTGCCGCATACTGTTTGTGAAGTAATTGAAATTGGAAATCGGACATCGACTGAAATGGTCGGTGTCCGATTTGTTGTTGTTAGCCGAATAGGCAATATAAAACGCCCAGTTTAGCCGGGCGCGTGAAAAATGGTTTCGGCAATGTTGCAAAGCTATCGGAAAACAGCAAGCGATCGATAGGCCGCAAGACGGAATCAAGCATTGAATGAATTTCCTGTTTCACGGGTAGTTGCGATTTGCATCGCCTAATCAGCCCTTGGCGGGGGCGGTAAGTGAAATGCCTTAATCATCAAAGCAAAGCTTCGTCCATGCCGTATGAGTTCTCCAAAGAGAGTCTGTCGAAGAGAGCAGTGTGCGGATCCATTCTTTAGTGATTGTGAAAGGAAGCTCGCCGCATCCGCAAAAGAGCTGAAGGCAATTTTATATTGCTTAGCCTGTCAAAAAAGGTCGCAAAAAGCGGCCTTTTCTGATATAATAGAGGCGGTT